>JASEHM010000054.1 GCA_030018895.1 Candidatus Omnitrophota bacterium | reverse complement strand
TTCCCGCTTAAAGATTGCGGGAATGACACTCTATCAGCTAATTTGGACAGCAATGTGGAAAGATAATTAAGAAATAGATTTCAGAGATTAGTTATTGAGGAAGAAAATCATTAGAAGGTTTTGTTTTAGAGATCTACTAAAAGAAAGGAAAGGATAGGAAGATGAAGAAGTGTTTAGTTGTTGTTTTGGTTGTTTTAGCGGGTCTTTATATTTTTGGCTGCGGCAAGAAAGAAGTAACTGAGTCAGAGCGGCAAGCAGTAATGACTATGGAGGGCTTAAGCACTATGGAGCTTGCTGGGCCAGTAACTTCTGAAACCAAAGCTCTTGAGCCAAAGACAGCAGAAACTCAAACTACTTTATTAAAACCCCTGCCTTTGGCAGAGCCGCCTTATAAACCTTTAGCCGCAGAGATTCAGACTTGCCTTAAGAACGCAGGTTATTACGCCGGAGAAATAGACGGAAAAATTGGGCCGATGACTAAAAAGGCAATTAAGGATTTTCAGGAGGCAAATAATCTTGAGGCAGATGGTAAGGTTGGACCGAAAACCTGGGAGGCACTAAGTAAAAACCTTAATCAAGCGCCTGTTCCAACCAAAAAGCGACGATAGAAAAATAATTGTTGGTCGTCTTGACAAAAGACTGTTTTTAATGTATACTTATATCAGGCCGATAAAGGTAAACCTTCGCCGCAAAGTGTGGCGAACGCGCCAGGAAGTATGGCGCGTGCCGAAAGGTGGGGGCGCAAAGCCGCAGACCTAAATTACCCGAGTAAGCCTGTCCGAAGAAGATGAGGGGTAGTTCGTACTTTCCTTTTCCTGTTATTCTGTTATTGTGGAAAGAATGTGGAGGAAAGGCTGCTCCTACGGGATGAGGCGTCTCAAGGTAAAATGGTGGCTGGGTTGCCGAAGAAGCACGAGGAAAGGATGGAAATAAGTCCTTTGTCGGCCGACTTCTTATTTCGTCCCAACAGAAAGATGTGGTTTTGGCTGTTTGAGCGCCAAACCACGGCCTGACGGCCTGCTGTTGGGATTTTTTGTTTGTAGGATGAATTCTATAAAATTATGTTACAGTTTCCAAAGTCCTTTTTCTGGGGCGCGGCTACCTCTTCCTATCAGGTAGAAGGCGATAATGTAAATAGCGATTGGTGGGAGTGGGAGAAAAGAATTGCCTTAAAAGGCCCCTGTCAAAAAGCCTGCCGTCATTACGATTTATATAGAGAAGATTTTGATTTAGCCAAGCAGCTTAATCATAATAGCCATCGTTTATCCATTGAATGGAGCCGCCTTGAGCCTGAAGAGGGAAGATTTTTAGCAAAAGAATTAGAGCATTATAAACTGGTGATCGATGCTTTAAAAGAGCGCAATATAGAACCCATAGTTACTCTGCATCATTTTACTAACCCTTTGTGGTTTGCTAAAATAGGCGGCTGGCAGAATAAAAATGCTCATAAATATTTCTTAAGATACGCAGAAAAAATCATTGAACTTTTATGCGAAAATGTGCGCTTTTGGGTAACTATAAATGAGCCAATGGTTTATGCCTATCATGCCTATATTTTAGGCGCCTGGCCTCCTCAGGAAAAATCATTTCTAAAGGCGCAGGCAGTAGTTGATAATTTAGCCCTTTCTCATATTAAAGCCTATAGCCTCATCCATGGCATTTATAAAAAAAGAAACCTGCCAAAACCTTTTGTTAGTATTGCTAAGAATATGCAGTTGTTTGAACCATGCAAGAGGACATTAAAAAATAACTTAGCTGTCTATTTAAGGGATAAGACATTTAATTTTAATTTTTTAGATAAATTAACCAAGCATAAAACCCTTGATTTTATTGGGATAAATTATTATACCCGTTCTTTAGTAGATGTAAAAAAATGGTATTTTAAGAATTTATTCCTTGATTGCTGTAAAGAAAACCATAGCCAATTAGAGAAGAATTCTTTGGGCTGGGATATATATCCGGAAGGCTTGTATAGTTTACTCTTAAGGCTAAAAAGGTATAATCTGCCGATTTTTATTTTAGAAAACGGCATATGCACTGAAGATGATACTTTAAGATGGGCATTTATTTATCGGCATTTAAAGAGCCTGTATCTTGCCATTAGAGAAGGGGTTAATATCTTAGGGTATATTTACTGGTCGCTGATAGATAATTTTGAATGGGATAAGGGTTTTAGCCAGCGTTTCGGCCTTATTGAAGTTGATTATAATACCTATAACCGTAGAATAAGAGAAAGCGCAATGTGCTTTGCACAGGTTTGTAAAACCGGGATGCTTAATCACTCGTGTTCAAATTAGACGTTACTTATCAACGCGAAATGTATTTTGAGATATCAAATTTGTTATACCCGCGAAAGCGGGTATCCAGATTTTTTCTTGTCGTGAATTCCCGTTTAAAGATTGCGGGAATGACACTCTATCAGCTAATTTGGACAGCGATGATGCTTAATATATGAGAATAGACAAAGGTTTAATATTAAAGGAGTTCCCTTTATTTGTGGATTTAACCGAATCAGAACGCAATATTATTAAAGAGAACTCTCATATCTCTGAATATAAGAAGGGTGAGGTTATTTACGAGGAGGGCTCTCCTCCCAGCGCCTTTTACTGCCTTGTTTTAGGAAGGGTAGTGTTGGGTACAAAGATGAAATTAGGGGATAGGAAGATAGTTGAATATTTGCACCGGGGGAAATATTTTGGAATTATTTCACTCCTAACAAGTGAGCCGCATTCAGTAACAGCAGAGTGTTTAAATGACTGCCTACTTTTAATTATTAAAAAAGAAGATTTTGATTTTGTGTTAAAAAAGGTTCCCTCTCTTGCCATAGATTTAAGCCATGCCTTATCGCGCAGGATTAAATGTAAAGATATGCATGAAAAAAGGGTTTTTGAGAGTACAATTATTTCCGTATTCAGCTCTTATTCCCAGGCAGGTAAGACAGCCTATGCACTTAATTTGGCTTTAAGTTTAGCTCAAGAAACACATAAATCAGTAATAGTTTTAGATATCGCCTCATTAGATAAAACCCACACGCTTAAGCGCAAATTAGAAATACAGAATCAAAAGGTGCTTGATTTGTCAAATCCTGTCTACGATAATCCGCATTTATCAGGGGATTTCCTTATAAAGAGCAGGTTTGGAATTGATATTATTTGTTTTCATTATATCCCTAAGGATGAATCTTGCGTAGAAAGGTTGATGGGGATTTTGAGCTTTTTGATTAATGATTACCATTATCTTATTTTTGATCTACCTTCTTCTATGAACAGGTCAATCTTTAGCGTGCTTAATCAGTCAGACCTGATTCAAGTTTTAACCAGTCCTGATCCAGTAGATTTAAAGAGGACGCATAATTTAATATCTCATCTTGAGGCGGAATTTAAATTTAATCCGGGGAAAATAAATATAGTTATTAATGAATATAAATCTTCAAAACTTAAGCACGAGGAGCAGCTTAAAATATTAGGCAAGGCTGTTTTTGCGACTTTACCAAGAATAGATTTTAAAACAGTTGATAGATTAGTTTTAGATAATCCTGCCTGCGAATATTCTCAGGCAGTAAGAAGACAGGCTAGGCAATTAGGCGATTGTTGGACAGGCCTTGTATTAGGCGTAGGCGTGGGGTATGGTTTTTGTCACGTCGGCGTATTAAAGGTTATAGAAGAAGAACGGATTCCTATTGATGTTATTGCCGGTTCAAGCGTCGGCGCCTTGATTGCCAGCCTCTGGGCAACAGGGAAAACAAGCGGTGAGATTTTAGAGATTTCAAAGGAATTTAAAGAGCCGGCTCAAATCTGGAATTTAATAGATTTTCAATTTCCCCTTCTAGGGTTTATTAAAGGAAGTAAGCTTAAGAAATTTTTAAAAAAACATCTGGGTGATAAAACTTTTTATAATACAAAACTTCCCTTAAAGATTGTTGCCAGTAATGTTAAAAGAAAGGAAACTAGGATTTTAGATAAAGGGAGTTTGGTGGATGCGGTTATGGCAAGCTGTGCTATTCCTGGGGTATTTGCGCCTTTTAGGTTTAAGGAGGAGATGCTTTTTGACGGCGGAGTAATTAGTCCGTTGCCTACTGAGCCCTTGTTAAAGATGGGGATAAAAAAGATTATCGCCGTAGATGTTACTCCAAGTAAAGAAGATATCTGGCGGCAATATGAGAGATTAAAAGGAGGGGCTACAGATATCTGGCCGCCTAATTTAAAGAAAAAAAGGTGGTTTGACTTAAGGCAGGGGTTAAAGGGAATTTTTAAGTTAAATATACTTAATATTATATTTAGCAGTGTTGAGATATTGCAATCTGAGGTGGCGCAAAAAGAGGCGCTTCTTGCAGATGTTCTTTTGCATCCGGATACTTCAGGCATGTGTTGCCTGGAACTGCACAGGGCATCTGAATTCGCAAAAAGAGGAGAGATTGAGGCGCGTAAGAACCTAGATAAGATATGGCAGCTGGTGAATGAATAGGCTAACGAGTAAACAGCGCAGGAGGGAAAATGATTAAATATAGATTGAAAATACAGTTTACACAGATAATTCTATTCACCATCCTCTATTTTCTCATTTCTACTGCATCTATTGGCTGCGCGACAGTAAAAGAAGCAGCCTTAGGTATAGCAGGGCTTTCTCAAAAGGGCGGGGACGAGTCTAGAAAGGATGCGTTATCAAAGGAATTTAATTTAGATTATCACAGTGCATATGAAAAAGTTAAAAAGATTTTACTTAAAACAGGCTCATATATATATGCGCAAGATCCTAAGACGGGCAGAATTGCAATTTATGTTTCTGATAATGACACAACGCCGGTAGGCATATTTTTTACAAAAATGAATTTAGCTAATACGATTATAGAGGTATCTTCAGAAAGTACTTATGCGAAAGAATTGATTGCAGGGAGAATCTTTTCTTTCTTTCAAGAAAGGCCTAATGCGCAAACGCAAAAATGAAGCTCCTCCCCCGCTTATAAGGCGGGGAGGTTTTTTGGAGCGAAATACTGAGCCCCGCTTTAAGGCGGGGCGAACGTATAAACCCCGACTTTATATGGCGCAAGGCAAATGGGGGATAGGCGGATTTATTAAAGAATGCCATAGGATTGCAAAAGAAAAGGGTTGGTGGGAAGTTAACCGCAATGAAGGCGAGCTTATTGCGCTGATGCATTCAGAGTTATCCGAGGCGCTTGAGGCGATGCGCCATCGCGCCAGGAAAGAGCAGGTGGCTGAGGAGTTAGCAGATTGTTGTATCCGTATATTTGATTACTGCGGCGGAAAGAAGATTAATTTAGAGAAGGCGCTTTTAAAAAAAATAGAATACAATAAAACCCGGCCATACCGGCATGGAAAAAAATTTTAGTTACTCAGGGATTT
Source organism: Candidatus Omnitrophota bacterium (assembly GCA_030018895.1). Classification (GTDB taxonomy): domain Bacteria; phylum Omnitrophota; class Gorgyraeia; order Gygaellales; family Profunditerraquicolaceae; genus CAKKQB01. The sequence continues at coordinate 1,509 of JASEHM010000054.1, read as the reverse complement.
TAACCGCAAAACAAGCCAAGGAAATTGATATAAGGGTTCAGAAAAAATTTGGCATTTCTACGCTTGTATTAATGGAGAATGCCGGCAGGGCTGTGGTTTGCGAGGCTTTAAAGGCCTTGCCTTATAAGGGTCAGGCTGCGATTTTTTGCGGCAGGGGTAATAATGGCGGAGATGGTTTTGTGGCAGCCAGGCATCTTTTAATAAGCGGCGTAAAACTACATATTTTTTTGGCAGGAAGAATTCAGGATGTAGAAAATGAGGCAAAAATAAATCTAGGGATTCTCTTAAGACTAAAACAAAAAATAACAGAGATTAGAGAAGACAGCTTATGTATTCACCATCGCTCTTTAAGACGGGGCGAAGCTTCATTTTTGTTTGAGAATAAGATTTCAAAATACGATTTGATTGTTGATGCTTTGTTGGGCGTAGGCTTGGCAGGAGAAGTAAGAGGAATCTGTAGGGGATTAATCGGAGTAATTAACACCTCAAAGGCGTATATTTTGTCCGTAGATATTCCATCAGGTTTAGATGCCACAACCGGAAAGGTTCTGGGTTGTTGCGTAAAAGCGAATAAGACAGTTACATTTATAGCTAAGAAGCGAGGCATGGTTATCAATGATGGGCCAAAATATTGCGGAAGGATTGTAGTAAAGGATTTAGGGATACCTGTTAAGAGAGTAGAAGGTAAAGAGAAGAGAGAGTAACTATTTGTTACCCTCTAGAAAGGAAATATGCCATATAACAGCAGTTTGGATAAGCAGTTATTTGTAAGGGAACTTGAAGTAGGGGAAGGAAAGATTGTAGTAAGCGTATATTCTTACAACAACGGCGCGAATAAATTGCAGATTGGCAGGGAAATAAAAAATAAGGAAGGCCTTTATAATTTTGCTCGTTTAGGCAGGCTGTCTAAGCAGGAAGCAGAGGGTATTTTGCCTTTAATCCAGGAAGCGCTGAGTGCTATGTAAAATTACTTGTAAAATAGTTTAAAGGTAAATATAATAGTTTTATGGAGTCTTTTGTTATTTTTGTGGATATCTTGTCATTCCGAGCGAGTACATTCGCCTTGCTCAAGACGTAAGCTCAGCGAGTCGAGGGATCTAAAAGAACATAGATTCCTCGACCTTACGGCCTCGCTCGGAATCAGACTGTGTCGCAATGACGGTGTTTTTGTCATTATGACACAGTCTGAATGACACACAGAGAGATTACTTGGCGGAGTTTACGTACTTTAAGCGAAGCGAATATGCCTGCAATAACACGATATTTCGCTTACAACCTGTGTTTTTTTATTTCCCCTTGTATCTCAATACCTTATATAAATCTTTCTACAAAAATAACGAAAGAACCTAAATTTATTATTAAATATATCACGCCTTTATTTCTATTAATTATTTTAGGAATGTGGTTCTGGCAGGAATGGATTCCTATAATATTTCATTGTTGTCGAAATTAGTTACTAGAGTGTCATTCCCGCAATCTTTAAGCGGGAATTCACGACGAGAAAAAATC
>JASEHM010000053.1 GCA_030018895.1 Candidatus Omnitrophota bacterium | reverse complement strand
CCAGATTTTTTCTCGTCGTGGATTCCCACTTAAAAATTGCGGGAATGACACTCTGACAGCTAATTTGGACAGCAATGACTTAAAATATCTTCCTTCTTCTCTATATTACTCACCTGCGCCCCTGCGTCAATCCGGCGCATCAGGCCCTTTAGAACCCTTCCCGGGCCAAATTCAATAAAATTCTTTATGCCTTCGGCTAACAAAAATCTCATTGAATCTTCCCACTTTACAGGAGAACGCATCTGATAAAGCAAATTTTCCTGAATCTGCGTAATCCGGTATTGCGGCAGGCCTGTATAATTACTTATTATTGGAACACAAGGAGCTGAAAAAGGCATTCTCTCTAAAAATACCTTTAATTCTACTGAGGCCTCAAACATTAAAGAAGAATGAAAACCGCCGCTTACCTCTAAATTAATAACGCGCTTTGCGCCTGCCTCTAAACACAACCTTCCTGCCTTATCTACTGCCTCTTGTTTCCCTGTAATTACTGTCTGGCCAGGACAATTTAAATTAGCTATTTCTGCGCCGCTTGCTAAGCAAATATTCTTTATTTTTTCTACCGGCAAATCCAAAATTGCCACCATCTTTCCCGGATATCTATATGAGGCATCTTCCATCAACTCTGCCCTTTTCCTTACTAACCTTAAGCCGTCTTCAAAAGAAATGCTTCCTGCGGCAATCAAGCTAGAATATTCACCTAAACTCAAACCCGCCATATAAACAACCGGCGGCTGAGAGCCGCTAACAGCCTTAAATGCCTCATAAGCTGCTATGGTTGTTGTTAGGATTGCTGGTTGAGAAATAATCGTAGATTTTAATCTTTCTTCCTGGCCATTGAAACAGAAATTAGAAAGGCTAAAACCCAAAACCTTATCCGCCCTATCAAAGACCGTTTTGCTTTCAGGAAAAGATTCATATAAATCCTTTCCCATACCTACATACTGACTTCCTTGACCAGTAAAAAGATACGCAACTTTATCTAGCATTAAAGTCAAACTTCATAGTTTTTACCACTTAATTACACATGCCCCCCAAACCAGGCCAGCGCCAAAGGCATCCAAAAGAACAATATCGCCTTTTTTTATTCTTCCTTGTTTTACTGCCTCGCATAATGCAACAGCAGTAGAGGCTGAAGACATGTTCCCATATTTTTCAATATTCAGGTAGATTTTTTCCGCAACTAAGCCTAATTTCTTGGCCATCGCCATTATAATGCGCATATTTGCCTGATGCGGAATTACTAAATCTATATCCTTACATTCCAATCCTGCGTCCTTTAAGGCAGTCTGCGCTACTTGAGTCATAATCGTAACCGCTAATTTAAATAGCTCATTACCCTGCATCTTTATATAATGCAAGCGATTATCTATTGTCTCCTGACTAGCAGGATGCCTTGAACCGCCAGCAGGAATTTTTAACAAATCCGCATTTGCGCCATCACTACCCAAATAAATAGAAAGAATACCGCCGGATTTCACCTCTGACAAAACCACAGCGCCTGCGCCGTCGCCAAACAAAACACAGGTATTCCTGTCCTGGTAATCAGTTACGCGGGATAAAACCTCGCTGCCCACTACTAAGGCGTTTTTATATGCGCCGCGGCTGATAAACTGATACGCAATTGATATAGCATAAACAAAACCTGCGCACGCAGCAGAAACATCAAAACAAACTGCTTTTTTTGCGCCTATTAACGTTTGCAGAAAACAGGCAACTGAGGGAAAAGGAGCATCAGGGGTAGTTGTCGCTACAATGATTAAATCAATGTCAGCGCTCTTAAGCCGCGCGTTCTCTAAAGCTGCCTGAGCAGCTTTGCCTGCCAGATCAGAGGTAGCCTCATTACTGGCAGCAAGCCTGCGTTCCTTTATGCCTGTACGGGTAATAATCCACTCATCAGAAGTATCTACCATCTTCTCTAAATCTGCGTTAGTTAAAACCTTCTTAGGTAAATACTCCCCTACGCCAATTATACCTACTCTTTTCATTTATTTTTAATCGCCTCTACAATCTTCTGATTAACCTGATTCTTTACTTCCTCAATAGCTGCACGAATAGCATTTCTGATTGCCCTGACATTAGAACGGCCATGCCCGATAAACACCATGCCATTTACCCCTAATAAAGGAGCGCCTCCGTATTCAGCATAATCAAGCTCTTTTTTAAATTTGATAAATGTCTTTTTTAATAAAAGTATGCCTATTTTTCCTAAAAGGCCTGTCTTCAAAAGATGCCGTTTTAAAAATACCTGAATTGCCTCTGCAGTCCCTTCTGTAACCTTTAACGCAATATTGCCTACAAACCCATCGCAGACAACCACATCGCACTTACCGGAAAAAAGCGCCTTTCCCTCAATATTGCCGATAAAATTAAGCCTGCTCTTTGAAAGCAGTTCATAGCTCTCCTTAACAAAATCCGTCCCTTTAGTCTCCTCCTCACCCACATTCAAAAGCCCTACTATAGGGTTTGGCCTATTGAATATACTCTCTAAATAAGCGCTTCCCATAATGCCATATTGCAATAAATGCATAGGCTTTGCGTCAATATTAGCACCTACATCAACGATTAAGGATATACCTTTCAAAGTAGGCGTAACAATAGCTATACCAGGCCTCTCGATACCGGGCAAGAGGCCTAAACCTAAAGTTGCCGCACAGACAACTGCTCCGGTATTACCAGCGCTAAAAAAAGCGTCTCCCTTGCCTTCCTTAATCAGATTCATCCCAACAACAATAGAAGAATTCCTCTTTCTGCGCACGCTCGTTGCTGGAGATTCATGCATTTCAATTACTTCTTCAGTATGACAAATAGAAATTTTATCCCCTAAATATCTATTTTTAGAAAGAAGGGGTTTAATCTTATTCTCGTCTCCTACTAGAATAATCTCGCAATTATATTCCTTTACCCCTTCAATTGCCCCTTCAATTACCACTGCAGGCGCATGATCCCCGCCCATTGCATCAACTATTATTTTCATTGCCTATTTACCTATTTGCCTGCTTAACTCGTTAATAGACTTAACAAGCTAACAGACAAAAGGCTAACGAGTTAACAACTTATCTTCTTTTTTTCTTCTCTTTAACTTTAATCTCTAATACCTGCCTGCCATCATAATACCCACAGACAAGGCATGCCCGATGAGGTAATTTCAATTCCTTACATTGAGGGCAAGGTATGAGGCTGGAAGGATTAAGCTTCCAATGTGTACGGCGTTTTTTACCGCGCTGTTTAGAATGTCTCCTTTTAGGTAATGGCACTTCTTGCTCCTTTCACTAACGCTAATTATCTAAGCAGTGCACATCATTCTTTCGTCATTGCGAGCCCCGAAGGGGCGAAGCAATCTCAAAAACGGGATTGCTTCGGTCGCTTCGCTCCCTCGCAATGACAAAACATGAATTATGCACACTGCTCAGTTATCTAATAATTTCCTGATCCCTTTATCAATTACAACTATCTTCAATCATTTACCAATTGCAGACAATTTTTCTTTTAGCGCTTTTTCAACAAAATTCGGCACAAAGGCTGATAAATCCGCGCCTAAAGCTGCTGCCTCCTTTAGAAGCCTTGAAGAAAGATAACTATAGGATTCCTGCGGCATAAGGAAAATTGTTTCAATATGAGCGGCAAGCTTTCTGTTAGTTAAGGCCATCTGAAATTCATACTCAAAATCAGAAACCATGCGCATGCCTCTGATTAAAATTTTTGCCTTGTGCTTAGTTGCGAAATCCACGACTAAATTGTCAAAATCACAAATCACTACTCCCTTAAGGCCGTTAATTGCCTGTTTGATCATCTCAACTCTTTCTTTTGCGCTAAAAAGCGGCTCTTTGTAGGGATTATGAGCCACAGCTACAATAACTTCAGAAAATATCTCCTGCGCCCTTTTAATAAGGTCAATATGGCCGTAAGTTACTGGATCAAATGTCCCTGGGTATATAGCTGTTTGACACATAGTTTTAAAGTTACTTTAGCAATTACTTTATCTATTTTTCAGGTTATGTTATTAGGTTAAGATTAGGGTGCTCGCCTCTCGGCGAAGCCGAAGGCTGGTTTGGTTAATGGCTATAAAACGACAATACAGTATTCCCGTATCTCCTTTGTTTAAACAACGTTAAATCTTCTATATTATCCGCAAGATCGTCTTTTTTAAAATGCTGGACAATAATTAAACCATTGGGCGCTAATATATCATAGCCAGCCAGCATTTGCAAGGTTTTTTTTGCCATATCTTCATAATAAGGAGGATCTAAGAAGATTACATCAAACTTTTTATCTTCTTTTTCCAACTGTTCTAATGCCTTAAATACATCCAGGCCAAGAACTTGAAAATGTTTTAGCGTAGCCTCTTCCCCTTGCATAGGGTTTTCTTCAATCCTACGGATACACCTTCTGTCCTTTTCCACAAAAACCACCTCTGCTGCGCCTCTGGATAATGCCTCTATTCCTATAGCGCCTGAACCTGCGAATAGCTCCAAAAAAGATACACCCTCTATATTGCCTAAAATATCAAAGACTGCCTTCCTTACCTTCTCCTGCGTAGGCCGGATGCCTTCAGGCATTTTAATTATTCTACCCCGGTATTTGCCAGTAGTTATGCGCATCACCTGAATCAAGGGACGGTTCTGTTTTTCCCTTCAGAAAAATAGCAGAAAAACAGAACCGTCCCCTTGATTTCCCTTTATTTTCGTGGAATTAACGGCGAGAGATTATTCTTTTAGCAAAGGTTATATCTTTTTTAATCTGCTCTGAAAGCGCAAAAAAGGAAGAAAACTTTCTTTCTTCCCTTATTTTCTTTATAAAACGGATCTCTAAAGAATTCCCATAAATATACTTATTAAAATTAAAGATATGCGTTTCAATATGAACCTCATTATCTTTCAAAGACATAACAGGATAAACCCTGTTTTTTAGTAACAGTTCAGCTTCCGGAAGTTCTCGCCTCCCGTTTTTGTCATGCCCGTGAAAACGGGCATCCATTCTGTCAACCCTCTTTGGATTCCCGCTGGAGTTTACCCCCGTGAAAACGGGGGCGGGAATGACACCCTGATTTACTTCTGAACGCTGAACTGTTACGTTTTTTAGCCCTAAGGTTGGTTTAGTGCCAATATAGCATACGCCATTAAATTTCCTTGCTCCTAAAATAATATTTACCGCATACACTCCTTTAGCCGGAACAACCTCATGATGCGCGTCAATATTAGCAGTAGAAAATCCTAATTTTCTGCCTAAACTTCTTCCTTTTATAATTGTGCCTAAAACGCTTACCTGCCTGCCCAGGAGCCTCTCTGCATGAGTCAAATCACCTTTTTTAATTAATGCACGGATTAAGGTACTGCTTATAGGCCTATTATGCCTCTTAACTACACTAAATACCTTTAGTTTATAATTATAACCCTTTGAAAACTCTTCTAACATTTTACAGCTACCTTCTGCATTTTTTCCAAATCTAAAATTTCTGCCAATGCAAATTAAATGCGGTCTAATTAATTTAATTACAATGTTTTTTATAAAATCAGCAGCCCTAATAGAGGCAAACCTTTTATCAAAATTTATAACAATGGCAACATCTATACCCAATTCATTAATTAACTTTAGGCGATGTTCTAAGGAACAAAGGCTTTCTTCCTTCTGCGGATGCGGAGAAAAGGTTAAAACCATACTTGTGCCCCTTGCAACATGCGCCTTCTTGACCACGCTCTTTAATATATTTATATGCCCCAAATGCACGCCATCAAACACGCCCAAAGCCAACACAGGCCTTTTATATTTTTTTAAGCTTGTTAAACTAAATACGGTTTTCATGCCAAAGCCTCGGATATTTTTGTCAAAACCATTCTTTTTACCTGTTTTAATTCTCCTTTAATAGTTGCGCCGCTTGCAGTTTTATGGCCGCCGCCATTAAAAAAAGAGGCGATTTTATTTACATCAATTAAACCGCGCGACCTCAAGTTAACGCGTATTTCATTCTTTATCCCTAAATTCTCCTTAAAAAGCACTACGGCCTCTATCCCTTTTATCGCCCGGCCAAACCGCAGCACCTCATCGCTTAAATCAAAGGTTAATTTTTCATTTTTTAGCAGTTTCTGCTTAATCTCAAAACTCACTACCTTTCCGGCAAAATACCGCTTCATCCCGGATAAAACCCTGCTTACTAATTTCATCCCCTGATATGGTATATCCTCATATATGTTTCTATAAATTTGCGGAATATCTAACTTTTCCTTTAGCAATTCCGAAACCACCTGATGAGTAAAACTCGTTGTATTAGAATAACGAAATGAGCCTGTGTCTGAGAGTATGCCTGTATATAAACATAAGGCAGCCTCTTTATCTAAAGGAATATTCAGCCTCTTATAAAGTTTATAAACCATCTCTGCGCAGCAGGAAGAATCAGGCTCAATCCAATTAACAGACCCAAAGTTAGAATTACTTATATGGTGGTCAATATTAAGAATAGGCTTATTTTCTATATTTATCCGGTACACCTCTCCTGTTCTCTTTAAATCCGCGCAATCAAGAAAAACAAAACAATCAAAATCTATCTTTTTTAAACTACTTTTGTATTTCTTTACCTCAATGTTTGCGGATATAAAGTCATACTCTGGCGGCGAAACATCCTCATTCATAATGATTGTAGTCTTGCCTAATTTATTAAGCAGGCTTACGAACGCAAACTCTGAACCCAAGGCATCACCTTCAGGGTTTGTATGGGTAGTAACCAGAAAATTATTATATTTTTTTATACAGGCAACAGCCTTTGCTATGCTCATTATTTATGATAACTCATCTTTGAAAGTACTCCGACATTGCGAGGAGTTCCGACACCGAAGATATCGGGACGATGAAGTAATCCCTATTTTAAGATTGCTTCACCTCGCCTACAGCAGGGCTCGCAATCAGACTGTGTCATAATAACAAAAACACCGTCATTGCGAGCCCTGCAAGCCAGAAG
>JASEHM010000052.1 GCA_030018895.1 Candidatus Omnitrophota bacterium | reverse complement strand
TCACGGGCATGACAAAAACGGGAGGCGAGAACTTCCGGAAGCTGAACTGTTACAAAAAATTGCAATTACAGGAATCGGAATAGCAGCCCCTTCAGGAATAGGTAAGCGTCAGTTCTGGGCAAATATAAAATCCGGCAGGTCTTTTGTTAAAGAAATTACCCGCTTTGATGCCTCAAGATACCCGTCCCATATTGCCGGACAAATTGACGAATTGGAAAAATACAGCCACATCTCTGAACGGCTCCTTAAAAAAATTGATGTTTTTTCACATATGGCCTTAATCGCTTCAGAAATGGCTTTGCTTGACGCGGGAATAGATATTAAAAAAGAGGATCCGAATCTCATCGGTATATTTTTAGGCAATGCCATTGGCGGCTGGTTATACGCTGAGACAGAGCTGCGCGATTTGTATATTGAAGGCAGGCAAGGGGTTTCTCCTTATATGGCCTCAGCCTGGTTTCCTGCTGCGCCCCAAGGCCAGGTCTCCATTTATTACGGAATAAAAGGGTTTAGCAAAACTGTGGTTAGCGACAGGGCTAGTTCCCTCATGGCAATTGGTTATGCGGCTAAGGTCTTAAGTAAAGCTAAGTTGAATATGATTTTAGCCGGAGGTATGGAAGCGCCAGTTACGCCTTATGCGCTTTTGTGCTGTAATACTTACGGCGGACTTTCAAGCAATAATAACCATCCGCAAGAGGCATACCGGCCATTTGACAAGAACCGCTCTGGATTTGTAATCGCTGAAGGCGCAGGAATTATAGTAATGGAGGGATGTGAACGCGCCAGGAGCCGCAACGCAAATATTATGGCCTTAATTTCCGGTTACAGCTCAACCTGCGACGGAGTTGACAGGATTAATCCGGCTAAGGATGGAAAACAATTGGCAGCTGCAATAAAGATGGCATTAGCCAACGCAAAAATTTCAAGCAATGAGATTGACTACATAAGCTTAGACGGCTTAGCTATGGATATTTGGGATGATTCTGAGCTCCTTGCAATAAAAGAGGTTTTTAAAGACAAGGCGGGTGATATTCCTTTAAGCTGCCCTAAGTCAATGTTTGGAAATTTATTAGGCGCATCAGGCGCAGTGGATTTAATTACTACAATACTAGCAATGGAGCATAGTTTAGTCCCGCCTACTTTGAATCTTGAGGAACCGGCAATTCCCGGGTTAAATTATATAGGCAAAGAAACAAGGGAACATAAGATAAATAAGGCATTGATAATCTCCCGCGGCAGGGGAGGAATAAATTCAGTGCTGGTGATTGAAAAATTCTGAAGCAATCTCTATCACCGTCGGAGATTGCTTCGTCGCTCACTTCGTTCGCTCCTCGCAATGACGAAAAACACGAATTGCGACACAATCTGAATGACGAAAAACACGAATTGCGACACAATCTGAATGACAAAGCGCTTCTAGAAAAGGAGAGAGAAAATGAAGATTCTATTTGTTATGCCTAAAGTAGGCGCTTGGGCAACCCATGGAATACACAGGTCGCCAAACCAATTATATACGCACTGGGCAGCGTATGTGCGTGAAAAAGGTTATGAAGATGTATCTGTTATTGACGGTAGGGCATTAGAAATTCCTATGGAGCAATTAATCAAACAAATTAAAGATAAGAATCCGGATATTGTGGTAATGGGCGAGCAGATTCATGGTTATGCTGGTTACGGTGTTTTGCGCCATTTTAGAGATGCAGCTATTGGGATTAAACAGGCGCTGCCTAAAACAAAGATAATCTTTGGCGGGCTTTGGTATTCAGCTCGGCCAGTTGAGACTTTAGAAGAAATTCTTGCTGTAGATTTCGTAGTCATGGCTGAAGAAGAATCTTTCGGGGATTTAGTTGAAGCAATAGATAAAAACAAGGAGCTAAAGGATGTGGCTGGTGTAACCTCGCGCATTGATGATAAAATTGTCATGGGGCCGCACAAATCGCTTGAACAGGATTTAGATAAGCTCCCGCTTCCAGCATATGATCTATTTCCGATGGATAAATATGTAGGCCATACCCATTGGAAACCATTTGTGGATATGATTACCTCCAGGGGATGCCCTTCTGCCTGTACCTTTTGTTATGAATGGGACCAATTTGACCCGCGTTCACCGTCGGATTTCTTAAAGTGGCGGGCAAAGTCTCCTGAAAGAATAATTGAGGAATTAGAATTACTGCATAAGAAATATGGAGTAAAGGTTGTGGTTATTCAAGATGACAATTTTAATGTTGACCCAGCCAGAGTCAAAAGATTTTGTGAACTAAAAAAACAAAAAAATATTCCTATTAAATGGGTTTCTTTAGGCCGGGCAGTAGACTGGGTAAATTGCGAAGAAATTCTGCCGCTGATGAAAGAAACAGGCCTATTTATGGGCGTATTTGGAATTGAGGTTACAACGCCTGAGGAATTAAAAAGGATTGCCAAAGGGACTACTATTGAGCAGATCAAGAAGACCATTGAAATTTTGCGCAAGAATGATATTGCTATTGTGGCAGATATTATGATGGGCTTTGACTATGATACTGAAGCGATTATTAAACAGAGGTTTGAATTCGCTGATCAGGTTGACCCGGATATCCTATGGGTTGGCTATGTTACTCCGGCGCCCAACTCTCCGATGTGGAGAATTGCCTTAAAGAAAAACTGGATTGACCCAAAAAAAGTTGATTTTAGCACTTGGGATTTCCTGCATCCGGTTATCCCAACAGACCACCTAAATATTGAAGATTTAGGCCGTTTAGGTTCTTGGTGCATGCGCGAGTTTTTTTCAAAACCCGGAAGGATAAACAGGATTATGGAAAGCAATTTTGATCCCTTGGCAAAGCTCTGTTTTCAGGATGTTATGGCAGGTATAGGTAAATGGGAAGCAGGCGCAACCAAAGGCGAAACACATATTTAGTTTATCGGAGGTAAAACATGGATATAAAAGTAATGATAAAAGAAATCTTGGTAAAATTATTAAAGATAAAACCCGAAGAATTGAAGGATGATGTAAGCCTTCAGGACGGAATTGGCGTAGATTCCACAGAGATGGTAGAAACAGTTATTGCTTTAGAGAAAACCTTTAATATAAAATTTAGCCCTAAAGAAATAACCAAATTTTCTACTCTTAATGATATAGAAAAGGTAATTCAATCTAAACTACCCATGTAGACCACCGCGGTCTACGCCGGTTAATAGAAGATAAGATGAAGATCCTTGACTTGAGCCTTCCCATAGACGAAAAAGCCTTTGAAGTACATAAGGTTAAGATTGAGCGCATAAATCATAAGCTAGGGATTAAAAAGTTTAATCGCGTTATTATGGGAAAAACCTTTATTGGAAGGCTCAAGTATTTTTTTGGCAAACGTATTATCCAACCTAAGGATTTACCTGACGAGGAATTTCTTTCCCTTGAAACAGTACATTCTCCGGTGCATATCGGTACTCATCTGGATTATTCCTTTCATTATGGCTCTTGTTCTGAAGGAAGGCCTGCTAAGACTGCTGAAGAAATACCTCTTGAATACTGTTATCAGGATGGGGTGCGGCTTGATATGAGGCATAAAAAGCCCGCAGAAACTATTACTGCCATAGACATAGAAACCGGTTTGAATAAAATTAATTATTCATTAAAGCCTCTTGATATTGTGCTTCTCTGGACTGGCGCAGACAAATTTTTCGGAGGGCCGAAGTATTTTTCGGATTATCCTGGGGTAGATGTTTCAGCAATAGATTATTTACTAGATAGAGGTATTAAGATTTTTGGCGTAGATACAATGGGAATAGACCGGCCTTATAAATTTATGCTTAAAGAATTTTTAGAACAGAAGAAGCCTTTATATCCAGCGCATTTTTATGGCAGAAAAAGAGAGTTTATTCATATTGAACGGTTGAGTAATTTGGAAAATTTGCCAGATTTTGGTTTTAAGGTGATTTGTTTTCCAGTGCGCATCAGGCAAACTGGCGCTGCATGGTCAAGAGTAACAGCGATTTTATAGGAACAGTTTACTTTGTGAGAACCGCCCTTAAAATACTGTAATTAAATAAAGGTATGCTACTTAACGCGAATAAACGCTAATTTTGAACGAATAAACGCTAATTCGAATTCATTCGCGTTTATTCGTATTAAATTCGCGTTTTTCGCGTCTTAAAATCCGCGTTTATTTGCGTTTTAGCAATTCTTATTTAATAGACAAAACAATATGTTAAGGGAGAATAATATGGGCCATACCTGTAATTCCATAATTATCAATGCGCCATATGAAAAAGTTTTTGATATCTCTAACGATATCCCGCGCTGGACAGAATTATTTGGCGGCGAATATAAAAAGGCAGAGGTATTAGAAAAGAAAGACAATAAAATCACTTTTCGCCTCACAGACGAAGAGGATAAATCCTGGGTATCCTGGCGGCTACTTTTTAAAGATAAATATTTTGCCTATGCCCAGCGTCATGAGCCGCTATTTCCTTTTAAATATATGAAAATCATCTGGCTTTATACCCCAAAACCCGAAGTCAATGGTTTGGCCATGGCTTTGGCTAAAGGAAGCCAAACCATTGACTTCTGTCTTACAGAAATGACCTGGATTCAACATTTTGAGATGGATGATAAAGCTAAATTTAATGATCAGCAAATAGAGGGGTTCATCAATGAAGGCTCAAAAGCTAATTTAAAGATATTTAAAGAGATAATTGAGAAAGAGGTAGCAGCGTGAGCCAATTAACCTTTATTCTTTTATGTTTAGAAGGGGCGATTTTATCTTTTAATGTCGCCTCAAGCGCGGCATTAGTTCCGTCTATTGCTAAAGATTTCGCCGTTTCTCAATTCTTAGCAGGCAAAATCATCTGGTTGTATATGCTGCCATATGGTATAGCTGCCTTAATCTACGGCCCTCTAATCAGGGCCTTTAATGCCAGAAAAATAGAATTGATCAGCTTCCTCTGTTTCTCATTAACAAATCTTTTAGCAGGCGTTTCTACAAATATTTCAATGCTTTTTCTAGCCAGATTTCTTATGGGCGTATTCGGCGCCTCAGTAATACCCCTGGGCCTAATACTAATTGCTAAGCATACCCCTATTCAAAATCGTGGAAAATTTGTGGGGATTTTTTTTAGCGCCAATTTCTTTGCCTCTTTTTTAGGTTTATTTCTAAGCGGAATCCTGCCATGGCGCTTTATTTATTTACTTCCGGCAGGTTTAGGGTTTATTCTTTGGGTATTTATTTTTCTATTCCTGCCTCATTTTAAACAAACAGAGAAAACCTTTAAACTTAATTATTTTTCTATTTTCAAGAATAAAACAGTACTAGGTATATTTACCTATATATTTTTTATCAGTTTGTTTTACCATGGGATTCAACAATGGTTAGGGGTATATTTCTCTCTTCAGTATAATTTTAATCAATTTTTAATCAGCAGTTTATTAACCTTAACCAGTTTAAGCGGGATATTTGGCGAGGTAATCGGAGGCTGGCTAGCTGACTCTTTAGGCAGGCTTAAGGTTTTAAGCTTAGGCACAATTCTTATGAGTTTAAGTATCTTCTTATTAGTTATCAAATTGCCGATTTTAATATTAGGCTTGATAATGCTTACCTGGGGGCTGGGCTGGACATTTAATCACGCCGGGCTCTCAACTATGCTTACAGATTTGCCGGATGAATTCTTAAATGAGGCAGCAAGCTTAAATAGCAGCCTGCGTTTTGTATCCGGGAGCATGGGCGCGGTATTAGGAGGTTTTCTTATGCGGCAAAACATACATCTTGGTTTTATGGTTTTTGGAGCCTGCTTCTTATGCCTTTTAATTCTTAACAAAAAGGTTTGCCCCCAAAAGCGTGTTCTCTAAATACAAAATGAAGCTCCTCCCCGCTCATAAGGCGAGGCGGTTTCTTTGAGCGAAATACTGAGCCCTGCACCGTATGGTGCGGAGCAAATGTATGAAAGGATGGGAAAAGCTATGAATAATGATTTAAAAGAAAAAACCGCAATTGTTACAGGCGCAAGCCGCGGCATAGGAAAGGCCCTGGCTTGTACCGCAGCCAGTTTAGGGATAAATTTAACCATTGCTGCCAGAAATACAGCGCCGCTGGAAGAAACCGCAAGGGAAATTGAAAGAATTTACAAGGTAGAGATTTTACCTGTGGCTTGCGATGTTACTAAGTTAGAGGACTTGGAAAACTTAGTTAATAAAACCAAGAAGAAATTCGGCAAAATTGATATCCTGATTAATAATGCCGGGGTTTCCAGCCAATACCCTTTTGAAAAACAGCCTTTTAGTGATTTTGAGAGTTTGGTGCACACCAATTATTTAGGTTATGTGCGCTTGATTCGTTTAGTAATTAATGATATGATTGAGGCTAAATCAGGGGCAATCATTAATCTGGTTTCCGGCTCAACCTTATGCGACCCTTTGCCGAGAAATTTTTTAGTATACAGCTCACTTAAAGTGGGGCTACGCGCTTTTTCTAAAGGCCTATTCTGGGAGATGCGCGACCGTGGGATAAAAATAACCTCAATTCTGCCTGGAGTCACAGATACAGATTTAACCGGTAAATTAAAAGAAATAACAACAGATACCTCAAGATTAATGACTACTGAAGCAATTGAAAATGCGCTTAAGTTTGCTTTAACAGTGCCGTTAAATGTCTGCCCCTTGGAGATTACGGTGATAAATCAACAAACGCCCTGGACTCAACCAGTTATACCATTTAAACAGGAACATCCAACATCTTAACTATATAGTTAACACTAAAAAAACCAGTGTTAACTTGATTACACAGATTATAAAAGTGATTACACAGATTTCATACGACGATGTTTAATCTGTATAATCATAAAAAGAATGATTTTTCAGTATTAAGTATATAGAAGAATATTATCGTTTTCGAGCAAGGCATTAAAACCAGAATGCTGTCATTCCGAGCGAGACCGCATTCAGACTGTGTCATAATGACAAAAACACCGTCATTGCGAGCCCTGCAAGCCAGA
>JASEHM010000051.1 GCA_030018895.1 Candidatus Omnitrophota bacterium | reverse complement strand
CAAAGCCATAAGCCAGAGGGCAATGGTTTGGCTTCCGATAGGCAAAGCCATAAGCCAGAGGGCAATGGTTTGGCTTCCTATAGCCAAAGCCATATATGGCGTATTTTGGCTATCACAATAGCAATTTTACGCCTAATCCTAATAATGTCAAGGATATTTTTTAGAGATGCGGAGAGTGTTGGAGAGTGCGGAAGGAATACGGAGACGCTATAGTTAACTCAAGTAACAACAAGATGTTATAGAATTAATCTTTTCTTACTTGTTAAGAAAATTTGTAAGGGCAGCCCAAAACAGTAAAAGCGACATTGATATACTTGTTGAATTTAACCGTGGTAAAAAAGCATTCGATAGCTATATGGAATTAAAATTTTATCTAGAAAAGCTATTTCACCGCCGAGTAGATTTAGTGATTAAGGATGCCCTAAAACCAAGAATAAGACAGAAAATACTTAAAGAGGTGGTTTATGCGAGATTATAGGCTTTAGGCTAGAGACGCCACTTGTATTAAATAATTTTCCCTAAAAATACTTGTTTTAATTCCTGTGTATTACTCATTGATTCTAATACAACTAAGATATCTCTTAGTGTAGCGTCGGTAGAGTCACAGCGCTCTTCTTGGAATCTTAGGATATCTGAGATGCAAAGCAGAATTTTATCTCTGTCTTGGGTTATGTTGCCTTGAGCGCAAGATGTCTGGATATACTCTTTGAGCCTTTGTGAAGAGGGAGTTATTCCAGAGCCCGCCATTCTCTCTATCTCAAGCCACTCTTTATCAATATTAATGCTAATCAAATTATTAATAGCTGAAGAGCTTATGTTCGCGCTTAAGTTACTCATCGCCTGAGTAACAATGGGAAGAAAGCGAAAATCAATACCACCCATTTTTGTGTTATTAGAAATTGAGACTGAACTGCTCGAAACATTATCCCACTCCACAATTGTTCCATTTGTAGAATTAAGATCTTCAAGAATAACAGTATTATCTTTTCTTTGGATACGAATATGATTTCTAGAAATAAACGTATTCAGTGTGAATCTGCCGGGGTTGTTTCTGCCAATATCAACTGTCTCACCATTCCTGAGTCCTTTAAACCCAACTGATTCTATGGGTATTTCCGAACCCTCTTCAACTATAAAATACTCTACCGTTAAATTTAATCCAAGATTTTTGAAGCGTACAGGTAAATCTCTATAATTATAGACACCGAGCTTAACCTCAGATCCTGTCCTGGAGGCTAAAATTATATGTATAGGTCCTGAATCAGAATAGTCAATCTCTACTCTTTGTTGAGGCTTTAAGTATATTTTGCCTGTTTGTTTTGGTATCAGCACCTGCTCATCAATAGGTATTTCTTCTTCTTGATCCCTTCTTAATCCTAACTGGGCAGAGTTATTAGTAACCTCAATGAAACTTATTTCTTCGTTTTGGACAACTGCGTATCCAACGCGGTTATGCCCTGCAAAAACGATGTGAAGATTAGGCAAGAGTTGCCAATGCCAATTTCCATCTTTTCTTGGTGAATGCCCAACTATAAGCTGGGATTCTGGTTGTCCCATTCTGTTAAGAAATTCGCAGACATCATCTCTGCCATAATAATAAGGAGAAAGGGGGTTACTATCGTTATACCTTCCCCATTCTGCTTGCTGAACAATAAAACTATCTTCATTTGCAACATCAACATTTTGTATTTCATCAAGGCTTGCATCTTTAATAGGGCCACCATGTATTGCAATAAAACCATTACCCATTACCATTAAAGGACTGACTTTAATAAAATTTTCGTAAGTAACAATGTAATTCTCGCCATATAGCTCTTTAAGCTTATCCCTATATACTATGCCTTGCATAACGCCGCCTTTAAAGCAAAAAGGAGAAAGATAATCATGATTACCAAGCACGTAATAAACATTGTTGGGATTCTTAATTTTTAAATCCATAATAAACTGCATAATTTCAACTGATGAATCCATTTTTTCTAATTCGTATCCACTACTGTGTACCGCATCGCCTAAAATTACCAAGACAGCCTCACCTTTTTGAATCTTGTTTAAGTTATTATTCTTATTGAGTATCTTTTTTAGGTTATCTAAACGCGTATGCAAATCGCCGACTAAAATAACCTCTACCCCTGAAGGTAGATTACGTAAATTAATGACTGCGCCTTGCTGATATTTCCCTTGCTGAATCGCGTTAACAAGTTGGTCAAGTTGGTCAATGGCTTGCTTTTTGGCAAGCATAGGTGAAGATACTTCTTTTATTTTAATCTCTCCTAATTTTCCAATCGTATTTGTAGCCTCCACCTCAACGCCCATAACTATATCTGGCTTAACAATAGCTGAGTTAGCTATTGGAATCCTGCTAATATGAGTACCTGTTTTATTATATATTTTCTGACCCATTTGAGGAAACTCCTTTAGCATAATTTGCATTCCCCCACTAAAATAACTCCTGATTACTTGTCCTGTTGGAGTATAAACGGGTTCTTGTATATTGTATTCCCCATCTTTAAATGATTTTTGGTATTCTTTAAAATAAGTAGTCTTTAACCAAGGTTCTTTTGAATTAAGGTTTTGGAGATTTTGGCTATTAATTAGTCCGTAATATTTACCTTGTTCTCCTTGAAACTTTACCTTAAACCACTGAGCCATGATTAAAGAGTAATAAACCTGTCTTAACGAAGCATATCGCTTGGAGGAGTTTACTTCTTTGGTAAGCTTAGGAATAATAATTTCTCGGATTAGCTGAGAAGAATACTCATTGAGCTCTTTGAGGCGTTCATTCTCAAAATTGTAAACTGCTGAGCCTTTAAGATAATCCTGCTCAAGCATTACCTTGAGGGTGGCTTTATAGATATAAGCTGAATCAAGGGTTTCACTAATAATAATCTCATCAGGGACTATCCAAGGACGAGTTAGAGTAGGAATGGTTATATTTTGGCTTCCAAAGATTTCTCCTGCTTTTTTGTAGAGTTTATCCCAGTATTTTCTGCCTTCAGGAGTTTCAGGAGAGGTGAACTTGGCAGTATCCTTCTTTAATTGCAGGTCGGTTTCTAACATAATCCTACCAACATCAGTTTGGGCTAATCTGTCGTCAATAATGTTATCCTCAGTATCAGGACGCAGATTTACCCAGAAAATATCATTAGGCAAGGCAACGCCAATAAAGAAATAATTCAGCAATATTTTAGTAGTATCTTCAATTTCTTGAGAGCTTGGGTTTTTTAGAGTGCCTCTGTCCAAGTATAACTGGAAATTATTTTCTTGAGGGTTATATTGCAGATACCTTAAATGCAGGGGCCGGAATTTATCCTGAATTAAAGAATTGCGCAGCTTAGTTAAATGGCTGGCAATATCTAATTGCGCAGCTCCTTGCGCAAAGCCAACCTGCTCAAAGAAAAGGCAAAAACACAATAGGAGAGATAAAATTTTTATGATTTTTCTAGGCATATTAAAAGATATGGTTTTTGGAACAGTTTTTTCTACTTCTTAACTCTTAACTCTTAATTCTTAACTCTGATTTATTAGCTCTGATTTAAAGTATACACCATGAAATTGTCAAAAACAAGGCTAAAACGGGTATTTTTGAAAGCGTTTTCTTTTACTGCTGTTTTGGAGGAAAAAAGATTGGAGCTCTGTCACTCGTGTCCAAATTAGACGTTACTTATCGACGCGAAATGTATTTTAAGATATCAAATTTGTCATACCCGCGAAAGCGGGTATCCAGATTTTTTCTCGTCGTGGATTCCCGCTTAAAGATTGCGGGAATGACACTCTGGCAACTAATTTGGACAGCAATGGAACTCTGTATGGATTAAACGCGCTTAACTGCGCTTTTGATAAGCAGGCTTGTCAGCACAAACCAACTGGCTGAGCCGGTAAGATAGGAATACATTCCCCTACCTTCTGCGTCAAAATATTCAGGAATACAGGGGTAAATTTTAGATCTCTTAGTACCAACGCACATATTATAAATTGAATTCAGGATCTCTTGGGCCTCTTTAACAAAACCCCGCTTATTCAAAGCATAAGCAAACAAAACAACCATGTGGTTAAAAAATGCGCCATTTTCTTTATTTCCATAAGCAAAGGAAAATGCCCGGCCAAGGGCAGGCTCTTCTTCCTTAAAATCAGTGTTTAGACGATAACCTTTTAGTTTTTTATCAAAAAGATATTTATTTACATTTTTTAGAATTTCTTTAATTTGGGCCTCAGTTGCAACCCCGCTCATTATGGGAAAGGCCTGCGAAACTAAACTCATCCGGACTAAATTATTTCTAATTCCTTCCACCCGTCTTTTTTTATCATCATAATAGCCGTTAAAAAATCCCGGCTGGACCCATTCGCTCCTACGGATATATTCAATCATCCATTCAGATTTCTTTAAAAGATTATCCGCAAGTAAACTAACATCTACATCAACCCTGCTTCCTAAAACATAAGATTTTGTCTTTGCAAAATAATTGTTTAGTAAAGCCTGCTTTTGTTTGATATTATTATAGTTTATTTTACCTAAGAGTATTTTTATTTCTTTGGCAATTTTAATATGGCGCCTGTTTATTTTTTTTAGCAATTCTGCCAGCGATTTTAAGTTTTGCGCGTACATACAGCTAAAGGCAATGCTTTCTCCTCTCTCGCAAGCCATATCTAAGCCGTCATTCCAGTCCCCGCCTTCAAGCCGCAGGAAATTATGCGAGCCAACATTAAAAAACTGCGTTAAATTCTGCACTAAAACATGCTCTAGAATAGTTCCTTTATAGATCTTTCCGGATATAGTCTTTAATTTATTCTCAAGCCCTGTTTTCCAATTACGATCACATAAACGCGATCTATAAATATGCTGATCGCGAAAATAAGCAATTTCTTCAAAAAGAATATTGAAATCCGCGGTTTTATCCAGATATAAATTTAAGGTAAGAAGCGGCCATACGCCGTGGTCCATCCAGATGCGCGAGATATCATTACGGTCAGCAATAAACCCCGCCCTTTCTTTATTATTGCCGCCTTCCTCTTTTCTGATAATCGTAGCATTTGAGCCGTCAATCCGGACGCCTGAGAAATTATTAACTAATAGCGGCCGCACTCTAACAGAATCATTTAATATAAGCCCAAGGCAATCCTGCCAAAGGTCGCGCCAGCCTCTGCCGCCTTTTCCATAATCAAAATCAGGCAAAAAAGAACAGCCAAAAATTTTCCTTAAAACCGGCTGGATGCTTACCCAGCGAAACCAATTATTAAAATCTTGATGTAACCGGTCAGTAAACGAGGGCGGCGATAGGGTGTCATTGCGAGGAGCCGCAGGCGACGAAGCAATCTCCGTCGGGATTGCTTCGCTCACCAAGGTCGCTCGCAATGACACATTAGTAATTTCCCCCATTGACTGACGTATTACATCTTGATTATCTCTAGGAAGATTCAGTCTGCTGCTTAAATCAACCCAAAATTTTTTTGTATCTCCCAAAGCCTTCTTAACCTTATCTACACTATTAAATCTCTTAAAAATTTTCCCGATTTGTTTTCTGTCTTCTGTTATCCCCATTAAAATAATATAAATTCGCGACTTACCAGGCAGCAAAACAGCCTGATTAAACCGTAATGTAGCCATTGCTTCCTTACCCTGAATCTCATCTTTAACAGGCAAAATATTTTCTAACAGGCTTTGCGGAGCTTCAAGATCTCCTCCATCCCCGCAAAACATCTCCTGCGTTGGATAAATATACTGCGGCGCAATAACTTTTTCAGAACAGCCTAAAACAAAATAATTTGTTTTATTGGGTTTATGCCCGGCTTCATCAAAAATCAGCGCAGGCCTAACAATCACCCCGTATTTATGCAAGGTTATTCTCTGTAATAATGAGGTTACATGCCTGTGGTCGCGGATATTATTGGCTCCTCTGGCGTAAATCGGGATAGCTGCGATAGGCGTAAATTTTATTAATTTCTTAGAGACATTGGTAATTTTAACCTGCATTATCTCAACTGGCTCTTTCCCCGCAGGCACAAAAGAAAGAACCTCTGCTTTTAAACCAATCTCCTTATTTTCTCTTGAAACCTTATGCCAGAGAAGCCCAGCCTCTAATTTAAACCGGTCATTTTGAATCTGCCTTAAATCTTTTGAAACCCCGGTTGTTGACCAAATTTTTTTATCAAGGTAAATCCAGAAATTTCTTGATACCTTTGAATCTATTAAATCATTACGGGAAACAGGTGTTAAGAGGAATGAATTTTGATTAGATTTTATATCTCCATGTAAATCAGGAGAAATCGAAGACATTATAACCTCATTACAAAGCGGAAAATAAAGGGTTTTGATCTTATCTGCTTCTTTAGACTCAAAACTTCCAAGATTATCTGTCCATCTCCAAAGATTATTTTTCATTTTCCTCATTCTACGGCTTTTTTAAAAACTTCAAGATACGCAGGGTCTAATACCATGCCTAAGGCTTTAGCCTCCTGCATATCTAAAAGCGCTTTTTTATATTCATGATTAAGATACAAGGTAATCCCGCGGTTATAATAGGCATTAACGTAATTGGGTTCTAATTCAATGGCCTTGGTTAAATCTATTTTAGCTTTAGTAAAATCGCGTTTTCTATAATAAGCAAATCCTCTATTATTATAGATAGGGGCGTAATTTAAATATGCCTTAAGCGCCTGATTAAAATCAAGGATTGCCTCATCCACCAAGCCTTTTCTTGTGCGGTCAATCCCCCTAAAAATACACATTGTCGTATCTTTAGTAATCTTTTTATCAAAAAAATCATTGACTATTCTTATTGCTTCCTTTAAAAGATGGATCTCTCTGTCCTTTTTTAGGCCTTCCTCAAATTCTTCTTTTGCCTCAAAAAACCTGCCATCTGAGGCATGCTCTAGCCCCCTGTCAAGAGACACAGGCTCAAAACCCTTAACATAAGAATAAGCCTTATCTGCCGACAACAAAAACACAAACAATATAATTATCTTTAAACCCAGATTTTGCATTAGGTTTCGAGGAAAATGGCCTAAATCTTTGTCAGGACA
>JASEHM010000050.1 GCA_030018895.1 Candidatus Omnitrophota bacterium | reverse complement strand
CAAATCAACAAAGCCTCCTCTCAAGTTATGCGCGAGACAATCCTTCCTAAAATCAACTCTGATGTTAACTCAGGAAAGAACTTTGCTACTTTACGCCAAATATACTATTCCCTTATCTTAGCCGCCTGGTTTAAGCAGAAATTCAAAGAATCCATTTACAAGCACTACATAGATAAAGGTAAGGTTAAAGGCATTGACTTAGCAGATAAAAATGCCAAAGATAAAATCTACAACCTCTATGTAGAGGCATTTAAGAAGGGAATTTATAATTACATTAAAACCGATACTGAGCCGCAAACTAAGCGTAAGATAAAGAGGCAGTATTTTTCCGGGGGCTTAGGACTTGATAGGGTTAGCAGCGTATTGACGATAGTTGATACCCAATTGAGTTCTACGATAGCGAGCGAGGTCAGCAAGCTTGATAATCCACAAAGACTTCTCGTAAACTATGCGTCAGATACGAACAGCAGCGAAACCATAACCAGCTCGGCGATGAGTAACGATGCTGTCTCTTCCAGCCTCGCGCAACTAACGCCGGAAAAAATAGATGAGATTTGCAAGGATGTGAACGAATTCATAAAGAAAGTTTTCTCGAAAGTTACTGCCCAAGAGATTACGAAGTATCCGATAGTCTTGTCAAAAGATGGTTTTACATTCCAAAAAAATTTGCATTCTAGCTTCTCTATGGGTATGAGCGAGAATGTACATCAAGCAATTATTAATAGGTATCCGAATTGGAAACAAGAGACATTTCCTAGTTTGGCCTTAAAAGAAAAAATGAAAGAGAGATTGCTGGAGCTAACAGGCGTAACAGAAGTAGTTCGCGCAGCTGTGGATGAAATAGTAAGATCGATTGTAAAGGTAAGATCAAACTTAAAAAAAGTGTCGTCATATACGCAGTCATCTGGGGAATATACAACATGCCTTAAGAAAGACTGTGGTATAGTGCCTTTTTGGCCATTTGTCGATTTGCTGAAGAAACCCATTATGACAGTAAAGGCTGCAATTACTGCTAATGATGGCTGGAATGAAAACAATGTGATAGAAATTCCTTTCAGCGCCACAGAAAAAGAAATATCAAATATACTTCTTAAGGCAACTGGCATAAGCAGCCCCCCAATGACTAATAAGCAATCAGGTATAGATGGCATAGTTAGTTCATCTCTCAATTTCGACAAACAACAACAAGGGGGGATTGATCTGCAAGGCATAGATGTAGCTGCTTCTCCAGCATCCTCTTCAATGAATATGCCTTTTCCTTTTTTTGACTTGAGCAATTCAAAAGGCCTGACCTTTACAGTCAAGATAGGCATCCTTAACCTGAATACCTTTTTCGGGATTGTCTCTGGCGAAAAAGAGGAGAAGAGGAGCAAGCTTGCTTATTTGAAAAACTAAAAGGCCTTTGACCCCCGCTTTCGCGAGGGCAGGAAAATAGGAAAAAATAGGGACGGTTGTTTTGAGCTGTTTTAAAAACCGTCCCTATTTTTTTAAGAAAAAAACTAACACGGTAAAGATAAATGTGGTATAATCTCACTCGTGTCCAAATTAGACGTTACTTATCGACGCGAAATGTATTTTAAGATATCAAATTTGTCATACCCGCGAAAGCGGGTATCCAGATTTTTTCTCGTCGTGGATTCCCGCTTAAAGATTGCGGGAATGACACTCTAATAGCTAATTTAGACAGCAATGGTGTAATCTACAAACAAAATTTAGCAGAAGATTGATAATATATAAAACCTTATTCTTAGTTTAATCTCTCAAAAACATGTTCATAATCGGCGAGTTAATAAACGGTATGTATAGCAATATTGGCAGGGCAATTAAGGAGAAAAATATTGCCATTATACAAAAATGCGCCCTCCAGCAGATAAATGCAGGCGCAGATGCCTTAGATGTAAATTGCGGCCCAGCCTCACGTCAGCCTATATCTGATATCCAATGGTTAGTTAAAGCTATTCAGGAAATAACAGATGTGCCTTTATGCATTGATTCAAGCAAGCCGCAGGTTATTGAATCAGGGTTACAAATAATGAAAAATAAAGCAATTATAAATTCCACTACTGCTGACCCGGAGAAATTAGAGGTATTAGTGCCTTTGGCTAAAAAATACAATGCCAGGCTTATTGGATTAACCATAAGCGCAAAAGGCATCCCGCAAAATAAAGACCAGAGACTAGAATTAGCAGCTGCTATTGTTGCCAACTGCAGCGAGCAGGGATTCCCTATTGAAAATCTCTTTCTCGATCCCATAGTTATGCCCCTTAATGTAGCTCAAGCACAAATAAAGGATATATTAGAAACAATAAATGAATTTAAGATTATTTCTGAGCCTTCTCCTAAAAGTATAGTCGGCTTAAGCAATATCTCGCAAGGCACTTTATTCCGCAGCCTGATTAACCGCACGTTTCTAACTATGGCGCTTAACTTTGGCTTAGATGCCGCAATATTAGACCCTACTGACAAAGATTTATTAGACGCAGCCATTACCGCAGAATTAATCTTAAATAAACAAATATACTGCGATTCTTATTTAAAGGCATATAAGAAAAAAGAAGGGTAACAGCTCAGTCTTTGGAAACACCTTGTCATTGCGAGCCCTGCACCGTATGGTGCAGGGCGAAGCACTCTCAAAAACGGGATTGCTTCGCCTTCGGCTCGCAATGACAAACTTTTTTCGGCTTCGCCTCGCAGTCGCTTTTGACAACAAAATGCTTACAAAAGCTAAACTGTTGCAAAAAATGATACTAAGAAAATTTAAAAATACAATCCGGCAGTATAATCTTATTAAAAAAAATGATACAATTGTAATTGGCATATCTGGGGGGCCGGATTCTACAGCATTGGCATATTTATTAAATACCTTAAAAAAAGAACTTATGTTAAATCTGCACATAGCACACCTAGACCATATGCTTAGATCTGATTCTGGAGAGGATAGGGAGTTTGTAGAAGAACTGAGCAAAAAACTTAAAATCCCCATAACAGCCGCAAAAATTAACATAAAAGAATCAGCAAAAAAAGGGTCATTAGAAGAAATCGCCAGGAATGCGCGGCTTGGCTTTTTGATTGGAGTTGCAAAAAAAATAAAAACCCGAAAGATCGCCTTAGGCCATAATTTTGATGACCAGGCTGAAACTGTGCTGATGCGTATTTTAAGGGGCACCGGATTATATGGCTTATCCGGAATACTGCCTAAAAGGAATATCTCTGGTTTTGAGATTATCAGGCCGCTAATAGAGATAAAAAAAAGGGAGATTAAGGCATATTTAAAGAAAAAAGGCATTAGCCCTTGCCAAGATATTACAAATCTCCAAGATGTTTACTTTAGGAATAAAATCAGAAACAGATTGCTGCCTTTATTAGAAAAAGAATATAACAAAAATATCAAAGAGGTATTAGCGAATATGGCGCAAAGCGCAGGAATAGATTACGATTATTTATCCTCCCAAACAAGCCGCCTTTCAAGAGGGATGAAAACAAAACTTAAAATATCCAGATTACAAAAACTGTTTCCGGCAATACAACGATTAATCTTTCGCAGGGCAATCGCAGAAATAAAAGGAGATACCCGCAGAATAACCTTCCAGCATATAAAGGAACTAGAAGACCTACTCCTAAACCGGCCAGTTAATTCCATAGTTGACCTGCCTAAAGGCATTTCAGTTATCAAAACAAAAAAAGACCTTTTGTTTTATCGCAAATCAAGAAAAATCTGCCCGTAAAGGCAGATTTTTCTTGATTTTGAAGGTATTTAATGTATAATTAATTTTTTAGTAATTAAGAAATAGGGCACTCTCTAAGAAAGGACAGAAATAATGACAAGTAATAAACCTGTGAATAAGAAAAAATCCATATTTAAACGCTCTCCAGGCGGCTGGCTGTTGGCGTTGATTATCTTTTTTATAATCATAAATTCCTTTAAAATCCCCATTACCGGAATACCTAAAGAACTCTCTTACAGTGATTTTTATAATACGCTAAAGAACAATCCTCAAGAGATAAAATCAGCAACAAAAACTGATGCTGTCCTTCAAGGCGAATTTAATAACGGAGCGAAATTTTTTGTCTACCTTCCGGAAAATGACCCTGAGATGCTCAGCCTGATGCGCCAGAATCTTAAATCCTTTAATATAAAACCGCCGCGCACATTCTGGGTATCCCTGCTTTTTAATTTAGGCCCGATTTTATTGCTTATATTTTTCTGGTGGCTGATGGCTGCGCGCGGAGAGCAATTAGGAAATAAAATTATGGGTTTTACCAAAATGCAGCCAAAGATACACAGTGAAAAAGAAGGAGAAAAAACAACCTTTACTGATGTGGCAGGCGTAGACGAAGCCAAAGAGGAACTCCAGGAAGTTATTGAGTTTTTAAAGGATCCTAAGAAATTCCAAAAATTAGGCGGAAAAATACCTAAAGGCGTTTTGCTTGTTGGCCCTCCGGGATGTGGAAAAACTTTAATTGCCAAGGCTGTTGCCGGGGAAGCTGGCGTACCTTTTTTTAGTATTTCCGGTTCGGATTTTGTGGAGATGTTTGTCGGTGTGGGGGCTAGCCGGGTAAGGAATCTCTTTGAGCAGAGCAGGCGGGCTGCTAAAATTTCAGGCAACAGAGGCGCCATAATATTTATTGACGAGATAGACGCTGTAGGCCGCCAGCGTTTTGCGGGAATCGGCGGAGGTCACGACGAAAGAGAGCAGACCTTAAATGCCCTTTTAGTTGAGATGGATGGTTTTGACGGCCAGCAGGGCATAATTCTTATTGCCGCCACTAACAGACCTGATACATTGGATCCTGCGCTCCTGCGCCCGGGAAGATTTGACCGGCACATTGTAATGAATTTGGCTGATATAAAAGGCAGGGAGGAAATACTTAAGGTTCATACGCGCAAGATAAAACTTGCCTCAGGCGTAGATTTAAAATCTATTGCCAGTCAGACTCCGGGATTCTCAGGCGCAGACTTAGCCAACCTCTGCAATGAGGCAGCGCTTCTGGCAGCCAGGCAAGATAAAGAATCAATAGAAGCAATTGACTTTGAAAAATCTGTTGAAAGAGTATTAATGGGGCCGGAAAAAAGAAGCCATATCATGTCTAAAAAAGAAAAAGAAATAACATCCTTGCATGAATCAGGCCATGCGCTTATGTCCTTGCTCCTGCCGGAGGTAAACCCTTTAAAGAAGGTTTCTATTATTCCCCGCGGCATGGCCGGAGGCTACACCTTTACCCCGCCATTTGAAGACAGGCATTACTGGACAAAGCGTGAATTAATTGCTGAGATCACCCTTATGCTGGCTGGCAGGGCTTCCGAAGAAATAATTTTAAGCGAGATTACGACCGGGGCGCAGAATGATTTAGAGATGGCAACTCAAATGGCGCGCCGCATGGTTACCCAGTTTGGCATGTCAGAAAAATTAGGGCATATTACATTAGGCCATAGGGAAGGGCTTGTGTTTTTGGGCCGCGATATTATGGAAGAAAAAAACTACAGCGACGAAACCGCGCGCTTTATCGATGAAGAGATAAAAAAAATAATAGATGAATCCTATGTAAAGGCAAAAAATCAATTACAGCAGAATTTAGATAAATTAAAAACATTGTCCAATGCGCTTTTAGAAAAAGAGGTATTAAGCGGAGAAGAAGTAAAACAGCTCTTGGGCATTGAAAAAAAAGACCTTGCTTAAATGATCCGCATCCTTCCTGAAATAAATCAGAAAGAAATAAGAAAAATAATGCTGGATATCGGCGCGGATCCCTGCGGCATTAAAATTATGCTTCCAAAAACAGAGGCGTATTTAATCAAGGTTAGTTCAATCTCTAATATTGCCTCAAACATACTAAAACAAGAGATGCTCTCTTTAGGTGCTGAAGCCTCTATTGCCAGAGGCGCCTTAACCGGAAGGGTTAAAAAAACAGACTGCCTGTTAATAGGAAATCTTTCCCAATTCAACCGTTTAAATCAAAAACTTCATAAGCAGCCATTCGGCTTAAAACAACTTAGCAATGATATCAGCCTTGCCTTAAAAAATTACCAAAAGGAACAGTTTATTATGGATTTAGGCAGGTATAAGCTAACCCTGGGCGCTCATACTAAAATTATGGGAATTGTTAATCTTACGCCAGACTCATTTAGCGGGGATGGGGCTTATTCGTCGTGCGTAATGCGCAGTGCGCCTGCCTTAAGGATAAGCTCCGTCGAAGGGCCATGCGTTAGCAAGATTATTACCTCAATAGAAAAAATGATAAAAGACGGGGCTGATATAATTGACATTGGCGGAGAGTCAACCCGGCCGGGCGCAAGGCCGGTTTCTATTAAAGAAGAATTAAGGCGCACAATACCGATAATTAAAAAGATTGCCAAGAGAAGCAGGGTACCTATTTCTATAGATACCTATAAATCTGAGGTTGCCAAAGCTGCTTTAGATAATGGCGCAGTTATTGTGAATGATATTACCGGCCTTTCAAATCATAAGATGGCAAAGATAGTTGCACAGTATAAGGCAGGGATAATTATAATGCACGCAAAAGGCATGCCATCTACTATGCAGATAAATCCGCAGTATAATTCCTTGATTTCTAATATCTTGCAATATTTGCATAGCGCTATAAACAAAGCGCTCCATGCAGGCATTGATCAGGAAAAAATTATTATTGACCCGGGCATAGGTTTTGGAAAAACACCCGCTCACAACTTAGAGATTCTTAAAAACCTTTCCTGTTTTAAGGTTTTAGGCAGGCCTATACTAGTAGGCACATCAAGAAAATCTTTTATTGGCAAAATTTTAAACGCCGCAGAACCTAAAAAGAGGATCTTTGGCACCATATCCAGTTGTATCCTAGCGGCTAAATCCGGCGCCCAAATTGTAAGGGTTCATGATGTTAAAGCTGTTAAAGAAGCATTGCAGGTTAGCGAAGCAATACTAACCAACTAACTACTATGTGGAAACCGATAATTGAGATAACTATACTAAATAGGAAAAACTGAAGAAATCTTTTATGTCATTCCCGTCCCGTGTCATTCCCGCGCAAGCGGGAATCCATGCACGGGATAATCCCCGCGTACGCGGGGACCAGCGGGAATCCAGAGAGGGTATGACAGAATGGATGCCCGTTTTCACGGGCATG
>JASEHM010000004.1 GCA_030018895.1 Candidatus Omnitrophota bacterium | reverse complement strand
TATCTCAAAATACATTTCGCGTCGATAAGTAACGTCTAATTTGGACACGAGTGATTTACCTTATCATTAAAAAAATAAGTTTTTATGCTTTGCTATGCTTTGAAAAAATATAGATAAAAACACTTCCTCCCAGGATTCCGGTAATAACCCCAACAGGCAATTCCACAGGGGAAATAATCGTCCTGGCTATGGTGTCGCAAAAAATCAAAAATACTGCTCCGGCTAAAAATGAGCCTGCCAATAATATCCTATGATCTTGGCCCACAAACATTCTTACAAAATGAGGGACTGCTAATCCCACAAAACCAATTATACCTGCAACTGAGACACTAAAACCCGTAAGCAAAGAAGAGATAATAAAAAGCAGGCGCTTGGTTTTTTCAACATTTACGCCTAAATGCTTTGCCTCTTCTTCCCCTAAAGAAAGGGCATTAAGCTTGAGAGAAAAAAGGCAGGAAACCAGTAAACCAAAAATAGACGCCCAGAATACCGCCTTTATGAGAAACCAATTCGGCTCCTCTAAAGAACCCATTATCCAAAAAATAATGCCGTGAAGATCCTCAGCGCGCGAGATTGACATAATCAGCATAATTAAAGCGGATGAGATAAAGCTTATCATTACGCCTGTTAAAAGAAGGCCTTGAATCTTTAAAACCCCTTTTTGCATACTCAAAAAATAGACAAACACTATAACTGTAACTGCCCCTAAAAAACCAAAAAAAGGCAGGGTTAAAATATTAATGTTGTGCAGCCTTAAGACAATATTCAAGCAGACGCCTAATGCCGCCCCTCCTGAAATGCCAAGCGTATATGGCTCAACTAAAGGGTTGCGAAAAAGCCCCTGTAAAATTGCCCCTGAAAGAGCTAGAGAGCCGCCTATGGCAAATCCTAAAAGAATACGCGGCAGGCGAATATCAAAGATAATGCTGCGCTCAATACTATTCTTGCCTTCAAAAAGCGCAAAGATAACTTTTTTGATTCCAATACCTGCTGTGCCAACAGATAAAGAAAAAATGCTTACCCCTGCTAATGCAAGGATAAGGAATAAAATAAAAAGCCCCCAACGAACTATTTTTTTATTCATAGTTTGGATAAAGGATTCGGACAATTACATTCAATGTTTCTACAAAGGTTATTGGCGTTGGGCTGCAGAATAGGTTAGAATCAATAATATAAATCCTATTATTCTTTACAGCCTCTAAAGTTTTATATCTTTGCCAAATTTCTTTTTCTTTCACCCCTTCTATGCCCATACTAGCAATAATTATTACATCCGGATTATCCCTGATAACCTTCTCCCGCGAATAACGCGTATATGCATCTTTTGAATCCTTAACAATATTTATACTACCGGCAAATTCAATAAAATCATTTATAAAGGATCCTTTGGCTGCTGTAATCAAAGGCTTCTCCCCTACCTGAACAAAAACCTTAAGATTAGGTAAACTTTTGGCCTTTTTCTTTATGGCAGCGACCTCATCCTTTACCTTAAGAATAATGTCTCCTGTCAATAATTCCTTACCGATTATTTTGCCTAATTCTAAAAACTGATCACAAATTCCGCTAAAATTTTTTGCCGCAGGAAAATCAATAATCTTTATCCCTAAATTTTTCAGTTTTTCTTTGCTCTTGCGGCTAACAAGAGGCGTTGACAATACCACATCAGGCTTAAGAGAAATGATCTTCTCTAAATTAATTTCTATTACTGTGCCGACCTTTTCTTTATTTTTAGCTTCAGCCGGCCTTGAGCAATAAATTGTACAACCAACAAGTGAGTCTTCTGCGCCCAAGACATAAAGCTCCTCAGTTAAAACAGGTGAGAGAGAAATTATTCTTTCCGGATAACCATAAGCACAGAAAGGAATAAATAAAAACAGGACAATACGGAAAAATAGCGCTAACGAATTTCTAAAAAACAATGCTCACCTCGTAACAATTTTTTACCCTTAATGTCATTTTATATTAAAAGTAGTGCGGGTATCTCTATCCCATCCATCCCAAAGATAAGCTTCTTCCTTATTATCAGCAATAAGACGAAAGGCATAGCGGACTTGCTCTACATAAAGTTCGCAAAATGCGCCTTTTGTTTCAACTGAACCATTCATTCCATACGCCTCAGCAGGACAAGGCGCGCCGCAAAAATGCCTAATAGCGCAACAACTACAAGGCTCAATACTCTCAATGCGCCTCTGAGTAACAGATTTAAACGGCGCTGTTTCTAAAACATCCCGGATATCATCTCTAAAAATATTTCCCCCATTAAACTCTTTAATCCCGATAAATTCGCTGCAAGGAAACATATCCCCGCTGCTTGAAACCGCAAAAAAACACCTTCCGCCGCCGCAAGGCGAGATATCGCACATAAGCCGCCGGGCTAAAGGGGCAATAATAGCAACTAAGATATTAGCGAAATTAGCTATTATGAGTTTACGGCCTGAATTCTTATAAAGCTGATATGAACGATCTAATGCTGCTAAATAGTGCTTTGCTAAATCCATATCCTGAGGTTTATGTTTACGGCTGGGGCTAAGCGTGCAACGCACAGGATTAAGCATGCAAGTTGGCACTTCCATACGATGCAAAAATTCAATCATTTTAACCTGAGAAGCCATATTTTCTTTAGTTACAGTGCAGATAACAGAATAATTATCATAACCTCTAAGTATATCAATTAATTCAATTACCTTTTTAAAAACACCATAACCGCCCCAGCTTTTGCGCAGGCGATCAGCTACTCTTGGGATATGCCCGTCTAAAGAAAGGCCAATGCTTATCCTTCTTGATTTTAGAAATTCTATATCTTGAGAACTTAAAAGCGTCCCATTAGTCTGAATGCCAAAACGAAAATCCTCAGCAAATTCTTCTATTGCCTTAAAAACCGCCTCTTTATTAAGCAAGGGTTCTGCGCCGTGAAAAATAATCTGCGGAACCCTGGCTTTAGGTAAACTGGATTTAAAATAAGCCTTTAAAATCTTTAGCGCTTCCAGAAGTTTGCGATTAGACATATGCCTGCCATTCTTGCGCAGGTTTTTCGGAATATAACAGTATGAACAATTCAAATTACAACAGTCAGTAGGGTTAAAATATACTGCGGATGGTTTTAGAGCTGTCCTTAAATCTTTCATCTCCTTATTAAAAACCTCTAATTTCCTTTGGTATTTACGAAGCAAAGGAGAGTTATCTAGAGTCTGGCTGACCAAGCCTTTTCTCACCAACGCCCAAAATGCCGTATCCGCAGAGATAATCCCGATATAATCTTTATGCCCAATATTTATAGGCTGAAGCTGTAAACCGTCAGCCATATTAAAATGATTCAAACGATACATTACTTTCCTTTTACGTTTTGCGTCGCGTGTTAAATTTTTTACGCAAAACACACGACGCACTACTACACTGTGACATTAATTTCTAATGTCATCGTCCGGCTTGACCGGACGATCCAGAACTCTGGATTCCCGCTTTCGCGGGAATGACAGAATGTCAATAATTTATGTCACAGGGTACTACGCATAACGAAATTATACATTCGCCCTGCACCGTATGGTGCAGGGCTCAGTATTTCGCTCCAAGAAACCTCCCTGCCTATGGCGGGGAGGAGCTTCATTTCTTATCCGAAATTACATAATGAGACAGGCCTGTGCCCTTTGCCTTACACTTTTTACGGCAAGCAATCACGTTTTTTTTTGCTTTGCATTCTTTTTTTTTCATTTTATTCACCTCCCTTGTGCAAAATATTAAACCATATCCGCAGACTTTACAGTGAAAAGCATCTATTTTTAGTCCAGTGCTGCATCCTGGACAGGATTTCTCTGTATCTTTTGGCGCAGGAATAACGCTTACTACTTTACGAAAAACCTCGTAATAGTAAAGATGCTCCTTGTTTAAAAATTTTACTGGATACACCTGCTGTTTCTCTTTAAATTCATCATCAGAAATTTTCGCGCTGATAACCTCTCTTAAACGCGTCATCCCCGAACCGAATTCAAGAGGACGTTTACTCTGCCATGCAATCTCCTCAGGCAAAATATCTTCAAAAACCTTGCGCAAAATCCATTTTCCCCATACCTTACCGCTTTTTTCCCTAATTTTCATCTCCCGCGGCAGGCTTAAGGCAAAATCAACTATATTTTTGTCAATAAACGGCTGAACAATCTTAAGCCCAAAGAATCTGCATATTTCATTGGAACTAAAATTCATATTTTTGGTAATTCTGCGGATATAGCCTTCAAGATCATCTACCTCTTGCATAAAAGAATAACCTGCGAATAATTCATCGCTGGCATCGCCGGTAGCTATGGCAGCTATTCCGAGTTCTTTAGCCTTCTTTAGGCCAAAAAATGCAGCCAGATCATTGGGTATTGCCGGGTCAAATGACCCCAAAATCCTAATCACCTCCGGTATAGCTAAAAGTGCCTCATTAACACCTACCGCGTAATGCACATATTTAAAACCAAACTTTTTTGCTAATAAATCAGAATAATAAATATCCTCGGCATCACCTTCCAGGCTAACCGTTATTGCTGTTATTTTCGGATTGAGAGCTGCAATTACAGAAGTATCAAGGCCGCCGGAAAAAAGCAGGCCGTCATACGGCCGGCGCCGCACTGCCTCGGAAAGCAAATAGCGCAATGTCTTAAATTCTTCTCTCATGCACACTCCTCTAATGCCTGCACTAACTGCATATTTTCTTCTTGAACTTAACGGGGTAAACCTAATATAAAAACAGAAAAAAGCGCGCTTGCTTCTGTAATTTCGTTTATTGCTCCAATAGTGTCTCCGGTCATGCCGTTGATTTTACTTTTGGCGCAGCGAATAAATAAAAGAGCCGGAACAAGGGAAACAAAAAAAATTAGGGCGCCTTTTAAGCCAAATAACACGCAAGAAACAATTATTGCAAAAACACCGCCTATAATAATATCTTTCTTGCGGGCATATTTAATAAATAATTCTGCCTTGCCTTCATTGCGGCTATACGGCAGAAGGCATGAACCTGCTTGAGCCCAGCGGCTAAGACAGCACATCATAATTAGCGAGCGCCAAAGAATATTTTTCGGCATACTGCTTATCAAAGAAAATTTTAAGAGCAAAAGCAGCGCTACTCCGATAACAGCCATGACCCCGGCTCTAGCATCCCGCATTATTCTCAAAATTTCCTCTTTTGGCCTTACCCCGTAAAAACCATCGCATGTATCCGCAAAACCGTCAAGATGCAGCGCACCGGTAAAAAATACGGAAAATATTAACACTACGGCTGCAAGAACCTGTTTAGGCAAAAACCCGCAGCGTAATGCTATAGCCGATAATATAATTCCTATGACCATACCGACTACTGGAAAATATGCAAGCGATTTACCGTAATCCTTATCTTTGATCTCGCCAGCGGCCCTAAACGATAAAATTGTCAGAAATTGAAACGCGATTAGGAGATATTTCATTTTTATATTACTGTCATCTATGAAAAAAAACTTGTTGTTCGCTCAAGACAAAAAAACCTGTTAGTCACTTTAGGACGACAAAGAACTAGAAACACCTGCGCCTTGAAATGTCGCCATCTCAGTTAAAATTTTGACACTCGCCTCAATAATGCCCATTCCTAAGGCTGCTCCTGTGCCCTCGCCTAATCTTAAATCTAAATTTAAAATCGGTTTAAGCCCCAAATAATCCAATATAATCTTATGGCCCTTTTCTACGGAGCAATGGCTGGCAATTATGAAATCTTTTACCTCTGGCTTTAACTGATATGCGATCAAAGCTGCTGCCCCGGAAATAAACCCATCAATTACAACAGGAACTCTTTTTGCAACCGCAGCTAAAATTACGCCGACTATGCCGCCTATCTCAAATCCCCCTACCTTAGATAAAACACTAAGGGCGTCTTTAGCGTCCGGCTTATTTACCCCAATCGCTTTTTTAATTATCTCTATCTTTTTAACCAGGGTTTTATCGTCTATGCCTGTACCCTTTCCTGTTACATCTTCCAGGGGACTAGCCGTAATTACAGAGGTTATCGCGCTTGAGGCAGTAGTATTTCCAATTCCCATATCGCCTGTCCCAACAATATCTATACCTTCATTATATTCTGCCTCAAAAACTTCAATTCCCGCCTCTATTGATGCAATTGCCTCTTCTCTTGACATTGCCGAGCCTTTAGCTATATTCTTTGTGCCATAGCCAATCTTTTTTATAATAAGGCCGGAGTGATTACCTAAGTCAACTCTAACCCCCATATCAACTACAATAACTTTTGCGCCTGCATAACGAGCTAATACATTTATTCCTGCGCCGCCTTTTACAAAATTGAACACCATCTGAGCGGTTACTTCTTTAGGAAAGGCACTCACTTCTTCCTCTGTAACGCCATGATCCGCAGCCATTGTAAAGATAACCTTATTTTTTACAGAAGGCATTGTCCTTCCGCTTATGAGAACTATCTGTTTGGCAATTTCTTCTAAACGGCCAAGGCTAGCTTGCGGCTTAGTCAAACTATCTAACCTCTTTTGAGCCTCAGATATCAAAAAATAATCAGGTTTTTTAATCTTTTGTATTGTATCCTGCAATAACTGCATTATGCCCCTCACTTTTTTATCCTTGTCGGTATGCCTGAAATTAAAAAATACGCTTCCTGCGCTGCTTGTGCTGTTATTTGATTTACCCTTCCGGCGATATCCCGGAAATCTCGCGCCAACTTATTCGCCGGCACTATTCCTAAACCAACCTCATTAGAAACGATTATCGTTTTGGCTTTTATCTTTTTGATAACTAAAAGCATCTCTTTAATTTTATTCTCTATAAAAGCAGGGCTTTTTTTTCGGCATAACAGGTTTGATGCCAATAATGTCAAGCAGTCTATAACAATACATTCAAATTTATCTCCGATTTTTTTTAATCTTGCGGAAATATCTTTTTCTTCCTCAAATGTTTCCCAGTGTTTAGGCCTAATTTCTCTATGCATCTTTATGCGCTTTTTCATTTCCGTATCCAGCGGTTTACAGGTAGCGATAAAGGCAACATTTTTATGCCTTTTTGCCAATAAAAGCGCATAAGTACTTTTCCCGCTTCTTGCACCGCCTAAAATAAAGGTAATTTTACCCATTTAAATGCGAAGTATCATTTTGTAATTTTATTTTTTGTTTTCCCTTATTATGCTCGATAATAGTAATACTTGCCGAATCAGGAATATTTTTCCAAAAATCCCTTGATTTTAAAATCGCGCTAAGAAAAATACTAATTACCCCTCCATGGCAAACTACCGCGATATTCTTACCGGCATTAACTGCTGTAATCTTTTTGAAAATCGCCAACACCCTTTTTTTAAAATCTTGCAGCGCCTCTCCCTTAGGAATATTTGTTTTAAAGGGATCCTTGAGCCAGCGGCCATAAACCTGGGCATGGGTAGAAATAATCTCACTGTAGCTTCG
Source organism: Candidatus Omnitrophota bacterium (assembly GCA_030018895.1). GTDB lineage: Bacteria > Omnitrophota > Gorgyraeia > Gygaellales > Profunditerraquicolaceae > CAKKQB01. The sequence continues at coordinate 7,897 of JASEHM010000004.1, read as the reverse complement.
GCCTTCAAAAATACCGAAATTTATCTCGCGTAAATCCGCAATTTTTTTAATTTTTCGATTCTTAAAAATTATACGGGCAGTTTGCAAGGAGCGCATTCTATTGCTTGAATACACCTCATCTATCTGCCAGGATTTTAATTTTTTACCTAACAATACTGCCTGCTTTTTACCTTTCAGGCTAAGCTTGACATCAGTAGAACCGCTATATCGTTTTTTAAGATTATGCGTTGTTATGCCATGCCTGATTAATATAAATGTAGTTTTTTGTAACCGTTCGGCTTCCGGAGGTTCTCGCCTCCCATTTTTGTCATGCCCGCGCAAACAGACATCCATTCTGTCAACCCTCTTTGGATTCCCGCTGGAGTTTACCCCCGTGAAAACGGGGGCGGGAATGACGCCCTGATTTACCTCTGAACGCTGAACTGTTACAGTTTTTTTCATTTCATAATACCGGCGTTTTCTTTACTAAACAAAAAACCCCTGACAAGATATTTGTTCTGTCAAGGGTTGCACCCAAGTTCAATCTTTGGCCCTATCCACGGGGTAATTTTCTTCCCAGGCAGGTCTTCTGACTTAGAGATCAATCTACTCTTCCGCGCCTTCCTGCTCCCTAAAGAACAGCGGCTATTTTTGCGGAATTTCGTCCCTCCTTACAGCAGCGGGACTGTGACCGATTTACACGGCCTTCCCCTTCCTAAGATAGGTTGTATTTTACAACAATAACTTATACTGTCAAGGAGTTTCGCAAAAATAATAATCCATTTTTACGTCATTCAAAAAATCTTATTTCAGCTAACCCGCTTTCCCAATTAACCTAAGAAACAATTTCTGTAATGCGTCACTTATTAGGAACACATGTCATTCCCGCGAAAGCGGGAATCCAAGCGTCCGTCGGTGACTGGATGCCCGCTTTCGCGGGCATGACATCATTTCCCCCCATTTACAGACGCATTACCAATTTCTTATTTTTTTTCTTATTTTTTTCTTGATAAATATGATTTTTTAAGATATACTAAGGTAGTTTAGAAATTTATAAAGTAGGTCATTAAGCCGCTGTTACTGAGCCAGAATGACATAATTTGGGTTAAATACCAATAATAATTATGCTGCATAAATTTATAAACGCTTTAGTCAATATTGTCTACCCAAAAAAGTGCCTTGCCTGTAAAGAAAAACTTAAAATACATTTACAGAATGAGCTTATCTGTGCAAAATGCTTAAAGAATATCAAAAAAAACACCCCTCCCTTCTGCTCCTCTTGCGGAAGACATCTGGTAAAAACAAACTTTGCTAAAAATATCTGTCCGAGCTGCCTTAGGGGTAAGCTGCATTTTGACAGGGCTTTTAGCCCCTATACTTATAAAGGCTCAATCAAAAGGCTGATTCATGAATTTAAATATAAAGGTAAAGATTACCTCGGCAGCCCTTTAGGCGCGATGATGATTGATTTTATCAATGAATACAACCTGCCCATAAACTACATAGATTTTATAATCCCTGTTCCATTGCATAAAACTAAACTTCGCGAAAGAGAATTTAATCAGGCACAGGTTTTAGCTGAAGCTATTGCAAAAAAATTCAATAAAGGACTGCTTACAGAAACGCTAACACGCCAACGCTATACCAGGGCACAAGCAGATTTAGAGATAAATGAACGTTTAAAAAATGTCAAAGGCAGTTTCTCGATTACAAACCCTCAGGTCATAAAAGGCAAAAATCTCCTTGTTATTGACGATGTCCTAACCACAGGAGCAACTTCTTCTGAGGCAGCAGCAGCGCTAAAAGAAGCAGGGGCAAATATTGTATTTATTTTAACCCTGGCTCATTAGTTAACGCTAATATGCAGCTGCTACTCGCGCAAAAATCTTAACTAATTGAGGGATGTGCATAATTCATGCTTTGTCATTGCGAGGGAGCGAAGCGACCGAAGCAATCCCGTTTTTGAGATTGCTTCGCCCCTTCGGGGCTCGCAATGACGAAAAAATTATGCACGCCCCTCAACTAATCAATGAAAATCTTACGCAGTTACTTTTTAAAAGAATTTATCAGTCCGTTATTTCTGGCCTTAGGCGTGCTCACCTTTGTAATGATCTTAGGAAACCTTATTAAAATAACCGACCTTGTAATCAATAAAGGCGTAGATATCTTAAGTGTTTCCAAATTATTCCTCTTTATGATGCCGGCTTTGATCAAGTATACCCTGCCCATTGCCGCGCTCTGCGCCGTACTCCTCTCCTTAGGAAGGCTCTCTTCTGACAACGAGATCACTGCAATCAGGGCAAGCGGCATAAACCTTATAAATCTGATATTGCCGCTGCTTACCTTAGGCCTGATATTAAGCCTGATTTTAGTCATATTCAATGACCGCGTTATCCCTTACGCCCATTTTGCCGCCAGAAAAACTCTGCTTGATATAGGGATAAAAAACCCTGCTGCCGCTTTAGAACCCGGGGTATTTATTAATTCCTTTGAAAAATACACCCTGTTTATTTACCAGATAGAGGAAAACAAACTCATCAACGTACGTATTTATGAACCTCAAGGCGAGAATAAGCCCACCCGCACTATTATTGCCAAAAAGGGCGAATTCATATCTATCCCGGAAAAAAAGATAATAAAATTAAAGCTCGTTGACGGAACCTCTGATGAGCCTGACCCAAATAACCCCATTAATTTCTATAAAGTTAATTTTAAAAATTATTTTATGACCCTCAATTTAAACCAGGCGAGAAATAAAGAAAAAATAGAAAAAAAGCCCAAAGACATGACTATACCGGAACTTAATACCGAGATTTCCAAATTAAAAAAAGAGGGAATTGACCCAACGCCTCTATTAACCGAAATAAATGAAAAGATCGCCTTGGCCTTCTCCTGTTTTATATTTATATTATTAGGCCTGCCCCTGGCAGTAATCACTAATAGGCGCGAAAAATCAATTAATTTTGGCATAGCATTCCTTATTGTCGGAGCATATTACCTTTTACTCATCGGCTCAGGGGCCATAAGTCTGCAAGGACTCCTTAATCCTCAAATTGCTATGTGGCTCCCTAATTTTATATTTGGCACACTGGGCGCAATCTTACTTTATAAACTATGCGCATATTAGACCGTTATATATTAAAATCATGCCTGAGTATTTTCTTAGGCTGTGTCTTTTTGTTCCTTTTTTTATACGTTATCGTTGATGTATTCGGCCACCTTGATGAAATACTTAAACAACAACGCTCCTTAAGTATCTTAATAAAGTATTACCTCTCTTATTTACCTATAATTTTTGTGCAGGTTTCTCCTATTGCCTGCCTCTTAAGCACGCTTTACACGCTCGCATCCCTAAACCACAATAATGAAATCATTGCGATGCGCTCATCCGGCTTAAGCATATTCCATATCAGCCGCTCAATAATAATACTTGGGGTATTAATCAGTACCCTTGTGTTTTGGATAAATGACCGGTTTGTTCCGCAGGCCCTTAGCTTAACTCAAAAAATCAAAACCCAAATGGAAAAAGGCGAAAAGAAAGCAGCTCCTGGCCAAGAAACTATCTGTAATCTATCTATGTATGGATTAAAAAACAGGCTTTATTTCGTAAATAAGTTCTTTCCGAATGCAAATACTATGGAGGGCATCAGCATCTTAGAGCATGATGAAAATCAAAATATAACCAAAAAAATAGTGGCAAATAAAGGGGTTTATGATGGCAAGGTCTGGAAGTTTTATCAATCCATAACTTATAACTTTGATAAAAATGGACACAACCTGCAGGAACCGCAATACTTCCAGGAAGAGGTAATGGTTATTCCTGAGACACCGCAAGATTTTCTTAAGCAAAGGCAGCGTTCAGATTTTATGAACATAAACCAGTTAAATGAATATATATGGAAATTATCCAAAAGCGGGGCTATTACAGCTATAAGAAATCTTAAAGTAGATCTTTATCAGAGATTTGCCTCTCCTTTTACAAGCGTCCTCATCATCCTCCTTGGGATACCCTTCTCATTGATGAGCAGCAGACGTAGCGTCAGGCTTTCTTCTATAGGAATATCGTTAATGGCAGGATTTCTCTATTACGTACTAAATTCAATATGCATAGCTTTGGGAAAAGCGGGAATACTGGCTCCCCTTCTCTCTGCGTCTCTAAGCCACATCATTGTCTTATTAATCAGCATATCCCTGATTAATGAACTCCCCTAAAAGAACCTGAATAAGGAAAGTTTTTGAAGCGGGCTTAATATTTCTTTGGCCATAATAGGAATTTGAGGAACTTCTTCCTCGCTGGGTCAAGGCGCAGTTTCTCCCAATACTTCTTGAGAATTTTCTTACTTAATCTTTCGTTATTTAGGCCAAAATTAATACTCTGCTCTAATTTCCAAATAACTGCTCTCTGCGGATTCTTTTCTAATTCCGTTAAATCTACGCTCCAATTATACATATCCCGCCTTTCTACTTATATTATAGCATTTTTAGCCGTTCTTACAAACATTTTAAGTTTTTGTAAGTTTTTGTGGATGTGGGATTCTGTTATATTCAATCATTGCCTGTATAAGCGCGGAATGCGGCTTCCTAAACCGCAAACAATCTCATAAGAGATGGTTCCTGCAAGGCCGGCTAATTCTTCGGCAGTAATCCTATTTCTTCCCTGAGAACCGATAAGCACAACCTCATCTTCGGTTTTAATTGCTAAATCCCCCACATCAACCATTGTCTGATCCATAGAAATATTGCCGCATATTTTAAAGCGCCTGCCTTTAATTAACACAGGGGCCTGATTAGAAAGGTTGCGCGGATAGCCATCGCCGTATCCAATAGGCAAAGTTACAATGGTAGATTTTTTCTTTGTCACATAAGTATGGCTGTAACTTATTCCGAACCCCGCAGGAACCTTCTTTGTAAATATAACCTTTGTTTTTAAGCTTAAAACCGGCTTAAGGTTTATTCTCCTTCCCCCTATAGACAAGGGATAAAGTCCGTAAATAGCAAGCCCTGGCCTTACCATATTAAAATGGCTCATCCCACAGCTAATAATCCCCATGCTATTAGCAGCATGACATAAAGGTATATTTATACCACAGGCCTTTAATCTAGAAATTAAATCTCCAAATAAATTTACCTGATTCAATGTAAACTCCTTATCTATATCCGCAAAAGGAAAATGCGTAAAAACGCCTTCTATATTTATAAACTTTAACTTATGAATCTTTTTTATAAACCTTTCGGCATCTTTATATAAAACACCGATTCTGCCCATACCTGTATCAACCTTGATATGCACCTTTACAGGCATCTTTAAAAGGCGCGCTTTTTTATTTAATGCAAGGGCAATACCCTCCTCGCAAAGAGTAGGGATAAGTTTATACTTAAATACCGGCTGGATATCTTTTTTAAGGATCAGCCCCATTATCAAGATGGGCTCTTTTATGCCTGCCTGCCTTAAAGATATGCCCTCATCAAGGGAAGCAACGCCAAAAAAATCAACCCCGCAGCTAACTAATTTCTTAGCCACAGGGATCAGACCATGTCCGTATGCATCTGCCTTTACCGTAGCCATAACCTTAATCCCGGATTTAAGCAATTTTTTAATCTGGCTAAAATTATAGGCAAGATTGCCTAAATTAACCTCTGCCCAAGTAGGCCTATAACCCTTATAGTTCATTTTCTAATCTTATAATCTCCTCTCTTAACTCGTAACAGTTCGGCTTCCGGAAGTTCTTGCCTCCCGTTTTTGTCATGCCCGTGAAAACGGGCATCCATTCTGTCATACCCTCTCTGGATTCCCGCTGGAGTTTACCCCCGTGAAAACGGGGGCAGGAATGACGCCCTGATTTACTTCTGAACGCTGAACTGTTACATTAGTTTTAACTGAACGCATCTGTAACGGAAGAAATCTTCTCAAGGGATATAGAGAAATAAGCACAAAAAGAATATTTGAAAACAAAAGAGCGCTTAGCGCGCCAGGATAACTCATTCCAAGGCCAATGAAAATAAAGGCAAAAACCAATTTCGCGGCCGTTGAAACAAAGGTTGCGAAAATAAGCCAGCCAAAAAACTCTAATCCCTGTAATTGCCCGGCAAAAACCGGCACTATCCATGCCGAAGCCAGTAAAGATGCCATAATAAGGCTCAAAGAAGATGCTTCTATTTTTAAACCGGCCATAAGAGAAGGGGAAAAAAGAAAAAAAACAACAAAGGTTATACTTGCAAAAATAAATGCCTTTGTTAAAAAATGTGTAAAAAGAATTTTTATCTCTGCTTCTTTAAGCAGGCCTTTTAATTCTGCGCAATATTTAGCTAAGACAATTTGAAGGGGCATTGAAACAAGCATAAAAATAGCCAGGAGGGTATTAAAAGAGGCGAAATCCGAAGAGTTTAATTTATTAAGAACTACGGTCTGATAGACTAAATTAAAAAAGCTTATTAAAGATGAGCCGGCAAAGACAAGAATTATATTTTTTGTAAACCTATTGAGGTTTTCCATGTAATCAGGAAACTGTTTCTAAGTCGTTCAGGACAGTTAGCCTTTCTGTAAATATCCCGGTTTCCCGATTAGCTCCGAAACAGTCCTTCGACGCGTTTCACTCGCTCAGGACGGTGGTGAGCAAGTCCCGAGCTTATCGAGGGACGAAGTCGAACCACAGTTTCCGTTTTTCGACTACTGTTTAAACAATAACCTTCAGGAACCTTCGAGAACCTATTCTTAAAATGCCGCTTTCTTTGAGAATAAAATCTTCTTTCTCAATCTTTAAGGTGTTAAAATAAACCGCGCCTTGGGCTATGAGCCTGCGCGCTTCATTGCCGCTTTTTACTAAACCGGCCTCTGTTAAAATATTAATTATTGTTTTTGTAGCGTCAGCCTTATATTCCTGCATCTTAGAAGGCAATTCTTTCCGAGAAAAAATCCGCTGGAATTCTAATCGGGCATTCTGGGCATCTTTTTTTGGATGATACTGGCTTATAATCTCTTCAGCCAGCCTTAATTTCGCTTCCTTAGGGTGCATATCTTTTATTTCATTTAAATCCGTATCAGTTAATAATTCGTAATACTTATTCATTAACGCGTCAGAAATAGACATAATCTTTCCAAACATCTCATTTGCCGGCTCATTTATCCCGATATAGTTTCCAAGAGACTTGCTCATCTTTTGGATACCATCAGTACCCTCAAGAAGCGGCATAGTAAGGACTACCTGCTGGGGCTGCTTAAAATCTTTTTGTAAATCGCGGCCGACAAGAAGATTAAATTTTTGGTCTGTCCCGCCAAGTTCTATATCCGCGCCAACAACCACAGAATCATATCCCTGCAGTATGGGATAGATTAACTCTGACATATACAACGGCTTTTTTTCTTTTAATCTCTGGGAAAAATCGTCGCGTTCAAGCAACCTCGTAGCAGTATAATACGTAAGTAGCCTTCCAAACTCAAGGCCATTCATCCTATCAAACCATTTGCCGTTAAAAACAATCTTTAATTTACGGATATCTAAAACCTTGGATACCTGCCTTTTATAAGTTACGGCGTTCTTCTGGACATCCTTCTTGCTCAATTGATTTCTTACCGCTGACCTTCCGCTGGGGTCTCCGATACGGCCGGTAAAATCCCCGATTAAAAAAACTACCTGATGGCCTAATTCTTGGAACTGCCGCATTTTTCGTAAGAGAACAGTATGGCCAAGGTGTATATCCGGCGCAGTGGGATCAAAACCTGCTTTTATAATTAAAGGCCTTTTGTTTTTTGCGCTTTCTTCTAATTTCTTCCTGAGCTCTTCTTCAGAAATTATCTCAACTACGCCGCGCCTAATAATCTTTAATTGATTAGATATATCCATCCACTCGTATCCAAATTAGACGTTACTTATCGACGCAAAATGTATTTTGAGATATCAAATTTGTCATACCCGCGAAA
>JASEHM010000049.1 GCA_030018895.1 Candidatus Omnitrophota bacterium | reverse complement strand
CTTCTGGCTTGCAGGGCTCGCAATGACGGTGTTTTTGTCATTATGACACAGTCTGGAAGCAAAATTGGCGTATTAGTTTACAAAAAGCTGTTTAGAGATAGCAGAAATCCCAACTTTAGCTAACTTAAATAAATTATTAACAAAATTTACCAGGGAAAATTTTTCAAGGGTAAGATTAAAACAAACGGCGAGAATAAACAGGTTTATAATGAAGATAAAGGAAAATCCAAAAATATAGTTTGCTTTTAAAAAATCCCCCTTCTTAGACCTTATGGTTTTGGCAGAAAATGTCAGATGCAAAATAGTTGTAAAACCAGCAAAAAAAAGAAGGAGTTCAGTAAGCCCTGAAGTATGGATAAAAAAGGACAAGGGCCCATAAATAATAAATATAAGTATTGTGTATATAGGTAAAACATAGGGCGCAAACTTCACCAAGGGTTGAAAGAAATTAAAAATTATCTCCAACACCCTATGCCCTTTATTATAAATTACAACCGGTTCCCAGACAAATAAATGTACTGCTAAAAAAACAGCTATTCCTAGCCAGAAATAATTCTGGTAATTTTTATCAATCAGGCTGATTTCATTTAAAAAAGAAACTAGCGCTGCATAAATAACAGGTAAAAGGCTTAGTCCAAAAAAAAGTTTAATAACCCCCAGAATTTTACTAAAGAATTTAGATACCCCTTTAGGAGGGACCGCCTCTTTTGGCTCTAATCCTTTTTCTAAAGTAGGCGGAAATTCTGCCTTTTTAGGGAATTCTTTTTTTTCATTAAATGCGGCCGGCACTTATTCTCTCCTCTCCTCCTAGATATGGCCTTAAAACCTCAGGTATAACCACAGAACCGTCTTTTTGCTGATAATTCTCTAATATGGCAATCATAGTCCTGGCTAAGGCAACTCCTGAACCGTTTAATGTATGTACGTAATCTATTTTTTTTGTATCTTTTCTTCTGAGTCTTATATTTGCCCGCCTGGCCTGAAAACCCTCAAAATTACTGCAGCTTGAAACCTCAAGCCATTTATCCGCGCCTGACGCATAAGCCTCTAAATCGTAACAAAGACTAGCGGCAAAACTCAAATCTCCGGTAGGCAGCATTATCACCCTATAAGGCAGGCCTAATAATTGCAGAACATCCTCTGCGTCTTTAACTAATCTTTCCAATTCAACGTAAGAATCTTCTGGCCGAACGAACTTAACCATTTCCACCTTATTAAACTGATGTACGCGGGTTAAACCTTTAGTATCTTTTCCATAAGAACCTGCCTCTCTTCTAAAACAGGCAGTATAAGCAGTGTAATAAATAGGCAGGTCTTCCTCATTTAATATCTCATCACGAAATATATTAGTTACCGGAACCTCGGCAGTGGGAATAAGGAATAAATCATCGTCTTTTAAACAGTACATATCTTCTTCCAGTTTAGGGAGTTGGCCTGTGCCGATCATTGAGGCGCGATTAACTAAAAAAGGCGGAAAAATTTCAGTATAGCCATGTTTCTTGGTATGCAGGTCAAGCATAAAATTGATAAGCGCTCTTTCAAGTTTTGCGCCCCAGCCTTTATAAAGGATAAAATTCGAACCGGTGATTTTTGTAGCCCGGCCAAAATCAATAATATCTAAACGTTGGCTTAATTCAATGTGGTTGGCTGGTTTAAAATCAATCTTAAGTGAAGTCGAAGGATTGATACTGAGCGAGTCCTGCCTTTGGCAGGACGAGTCGAATGTATTAAATTTAGGCAGCTCACCCCAGGAGCGCACTATTCTTTGAGCTGAAGCATCGCCAACAGGAACTAAAGAAGAAGGGGTATTAGGAATAATTGCTAATGATTTATCTAATTCAATATTGATTTCTTTTAGTTTAGCTTTTAACTCATCAATCTTAAGCGCAGTTTCCTTCATGGAAACAATTTTATCCTTGGCATCTTTTTTCGCTTTAAGCAAGGCGCTGATTTCATCATTAGCCTTATTCTTCTCTGCAGCCAGACCCTCTAATTCAATCAAGATCTTTCGCCGGGAATTATCAAGCCGGATAAGGCCGTCTATGTCTAATTCTAAATTACGATTCCTAATGGATGTCTTTACCAAATCCAAATTTTCCCGAATGAATTTTATATCAAGCATTTAACCCTTTATAACGCCCAACGGCCGCATTCTGCATACGCGCTTAGAAATCCCTGCGTTATGCACTACATCCACCACTTCATTTACATCTTTATAAGCTGCAGGCGCTTCTTCTACAATTGTCCCTCTGCCAGAGGCTTTGACTATTATACCTTTTCCTTCTAATTCTTTCAATAGGGTATTTAGGTTTATTGATTTTAAGGCAGCAGTGCGCGATTTAACCCTGCCTGCGCCATGACAAGTTGAGCCAAAAGTTTCTTCCTCTGCCTTTTTAGTTCCGACGAGTAAATATGAATTTCTAGCCATGTCTCCGGGAATAATCACCGGCTGGCCTGTCTTTTTATATCTTTCTGGTAATGCCGGATGGCCAGGGCCAAAAGCGCGAGTCGCGCCTTTACGGTGGACACATAAGGTTTTTTCTTTTCCGTCCACATTATATTTTTCTATTTTAGCAATATTATGAGTTACGTCATAAATTAGATGCATCCCCATCTTTTCCCAGGACATAGCAAAGACCCTCTCAAAGGCCTTGCGCGTAAGATGCATCAGGCACTGCCGGTTTGCCCAGGCATAATTAGCCGCGCATTTCATTGCGCCTAAATACGCCTTTCCTTCAGGTGAATTTACCGGACTGCAGGCAAGCTGCCGATCAGGCACATTGATATTATATTTTTGCAAACAATGAATCATACTCCTCGTATAATCATCACACACCTGATATCCTAAACCGCGCGAACCAGAATGAATCATTAGGGTGATCTGTCCTAAATTTAAACCGAACTCATCGCAGATATCGCGATTATAAAGCTGGTCAATAACCTGAATCTCTAAGAAATGATTGCCTGAGCCCAAAGTCCCTGACTGCGCCTTTCCTCTTTCATATGCCCTATCTGAAACTGCTTGAGGGTCTGCGCCGGCTATTGCGCCGTATTCTTCAGTACACTCCAAATCCTCTTCTATCCCATATCCTTTTTCTACTGCCCATCTTGCGCCCTTAACTAAAATCTCCCGCTCCTCTCTGGCGCTTACTCTGATATCGCCTTTTGAACCTACACCAGAAGGTATATCCGAAAACAATGTATACACTAAATCTTTAATTTTATCTTTTATCTCATCATATTGAAAATTAGTTTTTAATAACCTGACGCCGCAGTTGATGTCAAAACCCACGCCGCCAGGCGAAACTACGCCGCCATTCTCTATGTCAGTGGCTGCAACACCGCCAATGCAATTTGAGACAACAAAATTATTAGCAATGAAATTATGGTCGGGGTGGGAAACTGTGAAATCATAGACAAAATCGTGGCAAGGAATCTCTTCTATCTTCTCAATCTCATCCCAAACCATACCGCTTGCCCCTAGTTTTTCTGTAACCTCTTTTAGATAATCAGTAAATTCTGGAAAACTGAAAGGAATTCGGGGAGAAATCTTCCTTCCTTTATTGAACTTCCAACAAATATCTATAATGAACCTTTTGGTTAAGAGATTTGACGACAATTGAAGAGCAATTTTTTGATAACTTAATCTCTCTTTCAAGAGTCTAGGAATAGTTATATTGATTACCTCTTCCTTTTCCTCTAGTATCTTTAATTTTAGATTAAGATACTGGACAGCTACATTTGCCATAAAAGACTTTCCAAAATTATATTCGAAGCCAATCTTACCCCAGAGATTAAAAAGATTTTCTGGTTTGGGAGAAATTAACAATTCTAATGCCCAAGAAACCTTCCCTTTTTTAGTAACATGTCTTCTTCTCTTATTAATACAAATTATCTTTACTCCAAATTCCTTCAATAACTTTGAAATATCGTTTAAAAAATCTTTCCCGTTATTTATTAAATCTTCACTTTTTGCCATAGGAAAAACCGGGGCATTAAAATATCCTCGCCTCTCTAATCTCCGGTGAGGTATCCTTAACTCACATCCAAAAAGCGAAGCTAAGAATAAACGTTTTTGCCAAAGCGGAGCTTTAAAAATCCATCCGGGAACCCTATAAGGCTGGTGCACTTTATTGCCTCGGGGGACACCTAACGTCTCTAAAAGCACTACCAGGCTTGAAGCGTTTACTACAAAAGAATAGCATGTATAATATTTCTCGCGGCCGTACCGCAGGAGCTTTGTCTTACGGCAATGCAAAGGGCTTGGCGTATAACCAATTTTCTCTAAATCGCTTCTTACGGTTTCTAAATCTTCGGCCTTGCCAGCAAATCCTACTATACCATCACCTCTTTTGCCGATGAAATTCATTGTTCCATCTCCAAAAATAAATCCCATTATCTTAAGGATATAAGGGAGCTTTGGATGATTATAGGCCAAAGATAGGAGATCGCGCTCTTTTAACTTTTGAAGGATTATTTTAAATTTAGGTGTTTGGGGATATCTACCTAATTTCAATAATGTCCTTTTGATGTCTCTTTCTGATATGATTGTTCTAGCAAGAGGGGCTTCATAAGGAATCCCTCGAAAAGGAAAAATAGCGACTTTATCCTTAAAAGACAACCCGCCTGCGGGCCTCATCCCAAAAGGCGTAAGCAGAGGATGGTCATCTGTTACCTTGATTTCATTATTCCCTTTAGTAATAATTCTAATAACTTTTTTAGGTTTTAATTTTAGAAACCTTAAAATAGGGGTTTCGACAGGCTTTTGAGACTTCAAGTCAATGATTTTAAGATTTTGTCCTTTCAAATCTTTTTCAAAGTCCTTTATCGGTCTGTGAAAACCAAAATTAGTCAATACGCGGGTATCTTCTGTTAAACAAAAACCGTACCCCCAATGAATATCCGGCATAGCCAAAGAAGCATTAACTATCCCCGGCAAAAATGCCACATTAGCTACCTGCTCCATTGCCTTATCCTGTCGGATATCCTTTAATAATTTCTCATCCGCATAGATAATCCCCGGCACGCGCATACCGGGTTTGTATGCCTTGGGTATTCGCCATCTATAATCGTCAATTTTTTCTAACATGCCTTCCTGAAATTCAGACATCAAAAATTACCTCAGCCTGCCAACCTCCTTTAACCTGCCCTAATTTTAACTCATGGTAGGTGGCGGCTTTTATTTCAGTGTTTACTTTATAATCTCCAATATCTTGGGCAACAACATCTGCCTCTATGTTATTTTTATCTAATCTACAGATTATAAAATTAGTAAAGATTAATCCTTCTGCCGCGGAGGAAGACAATAATTCATTCAGCCAATTTACAAAAAGCTCTTCTAAATCGCCTGCTTTCTGTTTTATTGTCCTTTTTTCTGATTTCCGTGCTCTGGTTTCTGGCTTTTTTTCTGCAATGATATCAAACATCGCCAAGGCAGTATTCTTAAATAACCTTTTTAAATCCTTACCCTTGACTTTGATACCTACATCTGCGGTGTGTTCGATAAGTTCGTAGTTTTTCACGAAATGAAGCTCCTCCCCGCTCATAAGACGGGGAAGTTTCTTGGAGCGAAATACTGAACCCCGCCTTAAAGAGCGTGGGCGAATGTATAAAAATGGGCCGTGCAGGAGTCGGACCTGCGACCCTCTGCTTAAGAGGCAGATGCTCTACCGATTGAGCTAACGGCCCATAAAATCATTTTACCTCAAAATAAACCACTTTGCAACATCATTACTTCTCCCTTCCTGATGCCTTCTTTAAATCTTCCAAAATCTGGAGGGCGGCCATAGCTCCTAAGGCCTCTGCTTTATACAAATCATTCCATGCCTTATCGTATTCCTTCATAAAAATATACACCCTTAAGCGGTTGATATAGGCATCAGGAAAATTCGGATTAATTTCTATTGCCTTGTTACAGTCAGAGATAGCAGCTTTGAATTCTTCCTTATTTATATCAATGCTGCTAAGGTTAATATATGCCATAGGAGAATTCTTGTCAATCTTTAACGAGCGTTCGGATACAATCTTGTAGGCACAAACAAGCCCTCGGTTAGCATAAGACTGGGCATCATTAGGATTCTTTTCAATTGCCTTAGTATAATCTAAAATAGCCTGGCCTAAATTGCCTTTATTGGCATAGGCAGCGCCTCTTAGATAGTAAACCGCGCCAATATCGGGATTGATTTTAAGCGCCTTATCAAAATCCGAAATAGCCTGTTCTAAATTACCTTTATTAGTATTAATAAATCCGCGGTTAATATACGCCTGAACATAATCAGGATTTATCTCTATTGCCTTGGCATAGTCAGAAATGGCCTGCTCAAACTTTTCCTGGCTGGCGTATGCAAGACCGCGAATATAATATGCCTCTTCATAACGGGGATTAATTGCGATTGCTTTTGTGTAATCAGAAATAGCATAAGCAGTATCTTTTTTCTCAAAATAAGCAAGGCCGCGCTTAGCATAGGCTATAGAATAGTTAGGATCTACCTTTATCGCCTTGTTAAAATCAGAAATAGCCTGGTTGAAATTACCTTTGCTATAATAAGCCATCCCCCGTTTTAAATACATCTCAGGACTAATAATATCCATCTTAACAACTTCACTATCAGCAGGTTTTAAAGCAGGCTTTACCTCTTCAGCCCCCGGCTTACCTTGCCCGCTTAAGATCGTGTTCGCTAGAGGCGCACTAACATCTTCTCCGTTGATACTTTTAACTTCAAAAATATAATAAGATATGGATATTCCTTTATAATCTACAGTTATAAATTTATCCGTCTTTTCAATTATATTAGCCTCTATATTGTCCCCTGACTTTAAAACAATGACCTCTGCAATAGCAAATTTAAAAATAAACAAATTTATTAAATATAAAATTATGCCGAAGAGCCGAATTTTGTTTTTTTTCTTCATTTTTAACCCCCTGATCTTATACAAATACCTCATCTCTATGCGCCCAGCAGGAGTTGAACCTGCAACACCCAGCTCCGAAGGCTGGCGCTCTATCCAGTTGAGCTATGGGCGCACATTATATACTGAGTTACGCATAAGTAATGGAAAGATTTGGAGGCTTAGATTTGAGCCTGATGCAAGGCGCGACGACGAAGGCGTAGTCAACGCACTA
>JASEHM010000048.1 GCA_030018895.1 Candidatus Omnitrophota bacterium | reverse complement strand
TATTTATCTTAACGGTAGTTCTTCGTTCAAAAAAGGACTTATTGCGGAATTCTTGAAGGACGCCGAAAGTGGTTGACAAAAAACCAGAAGCGAATATAATAAAGAATGTATAATTTTATGGTGTAAAAGGGTTTGTTTATAAAATAAAAGGAGGTCGCAGACGGTCTTCAGCTACTTATTAAAGGAGGAGATATGGCGAAAAAAATTAATGTTCCGGTTATTATATTAATACTTATTATTATTTGTTTAGGCTGTGCAGGGTTTTATTTTTTTCAAAATTACCAAAAAGAATGTGTTAAAAATTCAACTTTAGAGGTTGAATTGGAGGATGCAAAAGCGCGCTACAGCGAGATAGAAAAAAAATTAGAAAATACGCAGAAAATGATTTCTGATTTGCAGATTCAATTAGAGAATACAAAGCTAGAGATTGAAAAATTAAATGATGAATTAAGCCAAAAAGAAACAGCGCATCAAGAGGTATTATCAACTCTTGAGGAAGTAAAAAACGATCTTAAGGAGCAAAAAGATTTAAGGGCTGATTTAGAAAATAGGCTCACTCAGGCGCAGGCAGGAGCAAAAAGAAGCCAGGAGCAGCTGATAAAATTGGAAGTGGAGAAAAAAGGACTGGAGGCAAGAATAAAGGATTTGAAGGTGAAATCTAAAGAAATAGAGTTAGGTACAATTGTGGTGGTTCCTGAAGTCGTTGTATCTTCTATTGTTCCGCAAGCAAAAGCAGAAAAGAATACAAAGGCAGTTAAAGTCCCTCAAGCAAAAGCAGAAAAGAAGACGGAAAAAACTAAAACTTCGCAAACAAAAGCAGAAAAGAAGGTAAAGGCAGTTAAAACTCCTCAGGCAAAAGTAGAAAAAAAAGCAGCAACAAAGAAGGAGGCCTCATCTTTATCTAAGAGCGCAGTTACGTTGCCTGTGGTTGGTGAAACTTTAAGTAAGCCAACTGTAGTTAAGCCGTCAGAGCCGGGTTTTGAAGGAAAGATATTGACTGTAAATAAAGAATATAATTTTGTAGTTATTGATTTAGGCAGTCAGAATGGCATTATAGATGGCCAGCTGCTTTCCATTTATAGCAATAATGAGTATGTAGGCGATGTTAAGGTAGAAAAAGTCCATGATTCTTTGTCTGCTGCCGGTTTCATTACCTCTGATATAAAAGATAAGGTTAATGAAGGTGATAGGGTTACGCAAAAATAATAGATGAACCTCAAAAGTGGTGCGAGGCCTTTTGTGGTCAAAAAAATCTGTCCAGAGGACAGATTTTTTTTGGCCTTAACCCTAAAGTCCTCCGGGAAAAGACGGTTGAAGACGCGGTTTGAGGCCTAGCAATATGATTCCTTATGTCATTAAAACAATTTCTTCCCCTGTTAAAGGAAAGATCCTTCTTTTAGGCGATAAATCTATAGCCCACCGAGCCTTAATCGTCAGCTCTTTAAGTAAAGGTAAAACAAGAATTGAAAATGTTCCTCTTAATGAAGATTGTTCTTCTACGCTAAAAAACTTAAAGAAGTTAGGGATAAAAATAACACAGAGACGCAGGGGGTTATTTTCTTCTGCGGTTACTGTGGCAGGAAAAGGCCTTTGGGGATTAAAGAAACCTAAAAGCTTTCTTTTTGCAGGCGCTTCAGGCACAACACTGCGTCTTCTTTTAGGCGTTTTAGCGGGCCAGAATTTTCAAGTCAAATTAGCTGCTGATAAATCGCTTTCTAAAAGGCCTATGCGCCGCGTTAATGAACCGTTACGGATGATGGGAGCTGTAATAAAAGCCTCAAGAATTAATCATCAAATCTTAAACGAAGAATATCTTCCTATTATTATTAAGGGAGGTAATCTAAAAGGTATTACTTATAAGATGCCGGTTGCGTCAGCACAGGTAAAATCCGCAATTTTATTAGCAGGCCTTTACGCAAAAGGCAAAACATGCATTATTGAACGAGTTGCGACGCGCGATCATACTGAACGGATGCTAAAATTATTTAAAGTAGATATAAAGGTTAATCCTATAAATAGGGCCAGGCAAAATATGATAGTTTTAAAAGGCCTTAAGGAGATGACTTCACCGAAAAAAATTTATATACCGGCGGATATATCAGGGGCAGCGTTTTTTATTGTTCTTGCCGCAATTATACCAGGTTCAGATATCCTGATAAAAGAGGTAAGTTTAAATCCTTCGCGCATAGGCATTCTTAGGGTTTTAAAAAGGATGAATGCGAGAATTCAACTTTTAAATGTTAATTCTTTAAGCGAGCCAGTAGGAGATATTATTGTAAAAGGGAGTTTTTTAAAGGCCACAAAGATAAGAAAAGAAGAGGTTCCTTCTTTAATTGATGAGCTGCCTATCCTCATGGTGGCTGCTTGTTTTGCGAAAGGCAAAACTGTTTTTGAGGGAATAGGGGAGCTGCGCGTAAAAGAAACTGACCGAATTGAATCTATGCGCGCTAATTTGACAAAGATGAAGGCGCATATTAAAGTTTTTAAATCCGGAGAAGATGAGAATATTGCCATAGAAGGCGTAAAACAACTTACAGGGGTTGGAGTTAGGAGTTTTGGGGATCATCGGACTGCAATGAGCATGGCAATAGCCGGGCTTGCTGCTTTAGGTAAAACCCGCATAGATGACATCTCTTGCATAAATAAGTCCTTTCCTAATTTTATCAATCTCCTGCGGAATTTAGATGGTTAAAAAAATATTAATAATTTTGTCCTAAATTTTTATTTGACATAGGGTTTGATTTCTGTTACAATTTTTTTTATCTTAATAATGCAGGAGATAAATGATGATTAAGTTCAATGGAGTGGCAAAAAAAGTTTTTAATTACATCTTTGGTTTATTTTCAAATGATATGGGTATTGATTTGGGCACTGCTACTACCCTTGTCTATGTAAAAGGGGAAGGCGTAGTTCTTTGTGAGCCTTCAGTTGTGGCAAGAGAGCGTAATTCAAGCCGCATATTGGCGGTTGGAGAAGAAGCAAAACGCATGCTCGGCCGTACGCCCGGTAATATAATAGCAATCAGGCCGATGAAAGACGGCGTTATCGCTGATTTTGAAATAACTGAAGCGATGCTGCGGTATTTTATAAAAAAGGTGCATAAGCGTCGTGTTCTGGTAAGACCGAGAATTGTAATAGCTATCCCTTCAGGAATAACAGAAGTTGAGAAACGCGCAGTTAAGGATTCTGCGGAGCGCGCAGGGGCAAGGGAGGTTTTTTTAATTGAGGAACCAATTGCCGCAGCTATAGGCGTAGGCCTTCCCATACAGGAACCTATAGGTAATATGATAATTGATATTGGCGGTGGGACCACAGAGGTTGCGGTAATTTCTTTAGCAGGCACTGTTTTTTCTAAATCCATACGCATTGCCGGAGATGAAATGGATCAGGCAGTTATTGAGTATCTCAAAAAGACATATAATCTTATGGTGGGGGAGCGTACTGCCGAAGATATGAAAATAAAGATTGGCTCAGCTTATCCACTAGAGGAAGAAATGACGTTAGAGGTAAAAGGGAGGGATTTGATTTCAGGCCTGCCTAAGATGATTACCATAACTTCAGAGGAAATAAGGGATGCCTTGCAGGAGACTTTGCGCGCCATATTAGAAATTGCCAGGATATCATTAGAGAGAACCCCTCCGGAACTTGCCGCGGATTTAATAGGGCATGGTATAGTTTTAGCCGGAGGCGGCTCGTTATTAAAGGGGCTGGATAAATTAATCTCTGAAGAAACCGGTTTGCCAGTTCATATTGCTGATGATCCTCTCACCGCGGTTGCAAATGGTACAGGAAAAGTGCTGGACGAAATACATTATCTTAAGAAAGTTACTGTTTCTACAAAATCCGAAATATATACGTAAGCTGTAAGCTTGCAGCCATTTAAAGATGTGTTTAGATTCAAAATTAAAAAACCAATATTTTTCGCTCTAATAATTCTGCTTTCTTTATCCCTTTATTTAGCAAATCCGTTTTTTAAAACACCCTTTCTTAGTTTCTTAAAATTACCTTTAGGTTTATTTTCAGCAATTCGGCGTGAGGCCGGTGCCATAATATTTTATCATCGTAATTACGTCGAAAACGAAAAACTTCGTCAAAAACTTGATGAATTAAATAATAGGCTTAATGCGCAAACGGAGGTTTTTTTAGAAAACAAACGGTTAAAAGATGCGCTCGGCCTTAAGCAAAAATCTGCTTATAGATTGGCTACTTCTTTAGTAATAGGCCGTTCTCTAGATAGTTGGTCTCAGGCCCTAATAATTGATAAAGGTTCATCTCACGGCATAAGAGAGGGTATGACGGTTATAAATTATCTGGGAATGGTTGGCTGTGTAGTTGAGGTTTTAAGGTTTAACAGTAAAGTCCTGCTTATAAATGATCCGAATATTGCCGTTTCAGGTTTAATTCAACGCAGTCGTCAAGAAGGATTGGTTTGCGGCACCTTAGGCAAAAATTTGATAATGAAGTATCTGCCTTCCGAGGCTGATATAAAAATTCAGGATGCAGTAGTTACTTCCGGTTTAAACGGCCTTTATCCAAAGGGCCTCTTGATTGGCACAGTTGTAGGGTTGGGTTTTGAATTTTCCGGCCTTGGCCGTTATGCCTTGATAAAACCAATTGTTAACCTTAATAATATTGAAGAGGTTCTGGTGATTTTGCAATAGTCAACTACAGCAGGCGCTCGGGAGTGAATATGAGAAATTTAAAGTTCTTTTTTTTTGTTTTGATTTTAGGTATTTGCCAGGCGGTATTTCTGGATTATTTTAAGATTTTTAATGTAAAACCGGATCTTCTTCTGATTAGCGTAATAATTGTAAGTTTGGTTTTAAAACCAGCCTGGGCTGTTGTTTTAAGTTTATTTGCCGGTATTTTTAAAGATACGTTTGCCTCCTGCTCTTTCATAAATACGTTTTTATTTCCGCTATGGAGTTTTTTTATTATAAAATTATCTTCTAAATTATCCTTTGATGAATTACCTATTCGTATGGGGTTAGTATTTATTGTTGCTATTGTTCATAATATCTTTTGCGCACTGATATTTATTTGTTCCGGCAAAATTATCCCTCCCGGGATAATTTTGCGTATCGTTATTGTAGGGGCATTTTATACTGCAATTGTTTTTCTGTTAGTTTCTACTGAGTTACGCATAAGTAATGGAAAGATTTGTAAGCTTAGATTTGAGCCTGATGCAAGGCGCGACGACGAAGGCGTAGTCAACGCACTACGCTGAGGAGGAGCAACGCCGCAGCAGGCCAAAGATAAGCTTACAAATCTTTCCATTACTTATGCGTAGCTCAGTAAGATGAAGCGGAGAGTAGCGAGAATGGAAAATTACAAATAAGATGTTCAGATTAAGGATAATCAAACTTGCAGGCGTTTTTATATTTATATTCCTGATTGCCGCCCTTTTTAATCTTCAGGTGATAGGCGCAAGGAAATACCGCCGGCAAAGCGATAAAAATTGCATAAGGCTCTTGCCGCACTCCGGTTTAAGAGGCAAAATTCTTGATCGAAACAATAATGTTATCACTGATAGCAGGCTTTCTTATGATGTTGTTATTTTTCCGCAAAATAAGCCTGCGTTTAATAAGGTGTTGACGAATATATCTAATATCCTGGGAACAAAATTAAAAGGAATAAAAAATACAGCTAAATCCGAGAGGATTGCCTCCTCCACGCCTGTTACATTCCTAAAGAATATTGATTTAAAGGAGGCAATCGCGCTTGAGCAGATAAGGCTTCAAAATCCCGGTTTAGTTGTCTTGCCTGTGCCCTTAAGGCATTATCCTCATCAAAGGCTTGCCTGTCATGTTATTGGTTATCTTAGCGAGATTGACCATTGGCGCCTGAGGAAATTAGAGGATTATGGTTATAGGCAGAAAGATATTGTAGGGTTTGGCGGTGTGGAAGAAAGGTATGATTATTATTTGCGCCAGGAAGAAGGAGGCTTGTCTTTTGAGGTAGATCATCGCGGAAAACTTACGCGGGTATTAGGTTTTAAACAGCCTGTTAATGGTAAAGATATACAATTGACTTTAGATTTAAGGCTTCAAAAAATAGCAGAAGACGCTTTTTTAGACAAAAAAGGAGCTGTCGTAATAATGGACCCTTATACCGGAGAGATCCTCGCCATGGCTAGTTTTCCAAATTTTTCTCTTTCTGCATTTGTTGACAAAAGCTTAGATTCTATTCCTAATTTTTTTAATGATCCTGATGCGCCATTAATAAACCGGGCTATCAGCGCTGCATATCCTGCTGGCTCAATATTTAAAATAATAGTGGCAGCGGCAGCTTTAGAAACAAAAAAAATAAATCCTTCAACAACTTTTAATTGTCAGGGCAGCACACAAGTAGGGAAAAAGCAATTTAATTGCTGGAGTACGCATAATCAGCAAAGTTTGCATTCGGCAATTGCGCATTCCTGCAATGTATATTTCTATAAAACCGGCCTGCTTCTTGGGGCTCAGTTGATATATAATTATGGCCTTAAGTTTGGTTTATCCAAAGTTATCCCGTTTGAATTGTTTTATGAAACAGCTGGTTTTCTGCCTTCTCCGTTATGGAAAAAGGCTGATATGTTTAAACGTTGGTATGACGGAGATACCGCAAATTTAAGTATAGGACAGGGTGATGTGCTGGTCACTCCTTTACAAATGGCACGGATGATGGCGGTATTCGCGAATAAAGGGTATTTGGTCAGGCCTTATATAACTAAAGCAATCAACGGAGGCGATATAGGTGCTTCTCAGAGAAGGGCGAGGCATCTTTTTTTTAAAGAAAATACCCTGAATGAAATCCGGCAGGGCCTAAGAGAGGTTGTTTCAGATTCAGAAGGGACAGCTAATATCTTGTCCGGTTTATTGGTTTCTGTGGCAGGTAAAACCGGCACTGCGCAGGCTCCGCCTGGTGCATCCCATTCTTGGTTTGTGGGTTTTTTCCCTTTCAAAGAGCCCAGGTATGTTATTTGCGTATTTCTTGAGCGGGGAGGCCCGGGTTATTACGCTTGTTTGGTAACAAAGCAGATTATAGAAAAAATGCTTGAGCAGGGGATTATTTAGTTAACACTGGTTTTTTCAGTTCTTTCGTAATTAACTTGAACCTTGAATAATAGTTGTCATTGTCCGGCTTGACCGGACAATCCAGAAATATGCCT
>JASEHM010000047.1 GCA_030018895.1 Candidatus Omnitrophota bacterium | reverse complement strand
GAGCGACGAAGCAATCTCCGACGGTGATAGAGATTGCTTCGGGCCTTCGGCCCTCACAATGACGGTGTTTTTGTCATTATGACACAGTCTGAAGGCCGAGCCGAGGAAGCTATTTTCTTTTTAGATCCCTCGACTCGCGGAGTTTATACTGAGCGAAGCGAATGTACTCGCTTGGGATGACAAAAGCATTGCGGATTATTAAATCCACGATTATTACCTTAAATACGAAAGAACCTTAAAAAACCTATTTTGAATTTTGAATTGAGGAAAAAAAATGGCGCTAAAATTATCCGAGAATAGCCTTAAGGTATTAGAGAAAAGGTATTTGATTAAGAATGGGGTTGGCAAGGTTGTTGAGACACCAGAAGGCCTGTTTCGCCGCGTAGCAGGAGCTATTGCTTCAGCAGATAAGCTTTACAATAAAACAGACAAAGAAATTCTTCAAACAGAAGAGGCTTTCTACCGTATTATGACTGCCTTAGAATTTATGCCAAACTCACCTGCATTAATGAACGCAGGCAAGGAACTTAGTCAGCTCAGTGCCTGCTTCACGCTTCCTATTGACGATTCTATGGAGTCTATATTTGAAACCTTAAAGGCAACATCTCTGATTCATCAGTCAGGAGGGGGCACAGGATTTTCCTTTTCCCGGCTGCGGTCAAAGAATTCTATGGTGAGAACTACTGGCGGGGTTGCTTCAGGCCCGATTTCTTTTATGAAGGTTTATGACGCGGCAACAGAGGCGGTGAAACAGGGCGGAACTCGTCGGGGCGCTAACATGGGTATCCTGCGCGTTGATCACCCGGATATATTAGAATTTATTACCTGTAAGGAAAATAATAAAGAGATCACCAATTTTAATATTTCAGTTGCTGTAACTGATGATTTTATGCAGAAACTCGCCAAATTTGAGGACTACGATTTAATTGATCCCCATACAAATAAGGCTGTGCAGCGGCTTAGTACAAAGAAGGTATTTGATTTAATCGTAAAACAGGCGCATAAAAATGGAGAACCGGGGATTATTTTTATTGACCGGATTAATCAATATAACCCTACGCCTAAATTAGGGAAGATTGAAAGCACTAATCCTTGCGTAATAGGCGATACATTTGTCTCTACAGAAAAGGGTTTATTAAAAATAAAAGACCTCGCTTACCATTACAGTAATGGAGGATTAGGGATATTTACTGATGATAGGGTTTCAGATATTCTTTATGGAGAAAAGGAAAATGGAACTGTTTTAACACAGACAAAATTAGAGGTTTCTCTAAATACGATTTCAGCCGCTTTCAAGACTGGAGTGAAGCCGGTATTAAAACTTGTTACTGAGTCGGGGTTTGAATTAATAGCTACTACTGATCATAAAATTATGACTGAGAACGGCTGGGTGATGATGCAAGATTTGAAACCGTGCATCCACAAAGTGCTTATTCAATCATCCGCGGGAAAGTTTAATGATGATGCGAAGCTGCCTTTTGAAATTAAGAAAGAAGAATTAACTAAGGATAGAAGGATCTCAAGGCTTAATCTTCCTTCTCAATGGTCAAAGGAACTGGGTCAGGTTTTAGGTTGGTTAATAGGAGATGGCTGGTTAAGGGATGGGGATGAAAATTGTAGAGCAGGTTTTACATTCAGCAGAGATGATGCAGAAGTCCTTGATTATCTAAAACCGATTATAAATAATTTTTATGGGATACATATCAAAGAGGTCTTGAGAGAAAATAATGTTTATTATCTTTCATATCACAGTAAATATTTTGTAGATTTTTTTAAGAAATTAGGAGTCAATAGCTGCGATAGCGGTGCTAAAGAAGTGCCAGCCTCAATGTTTACTGCAACGCAAGAAGCAGTTGTGGGATTCTTGCAAGGTTTATTTACTGCTGATGGGACCATTGGATATGTTAAAGATGTAAACTCTTATATTAGGTTAACCTCTAAATCTTTAAAATTACTTCAGGGCGTTCAGCTGCTACTGATTAATTTAGGTATTAAATCAAAGATATATGATAGATTAAGACAGGGTAGAGAGGGTTTTGAATATATTTCCAAGAATGGAGAAAAAAGAATTTATAAGCTCGATGGTTTGTGTTTTGAATTATCCATCTCCAAGGATATGGTACTTTTTTTCTTAGAAAGAATAGGTTTTTTATGCAATAAACATTCTTTAAAAATTAAAAAATTGTTATCCAAAAGTTATTATAGTTCAAAATTTATTGAAGAAATAAAAAGCATAGAACCTTATGGAGAACAAGAAGTTTATGATCTTACTGAGCCTCAAACCCTTACCTTTATCAGCAACGGTTTTATTTCTTTAGATTGCGGAGAGCAGCCGATTTTGCCTTATGAGAGCTGTGATTTAGGCTCGATAAATTTAAGCCGTGTGATTAAAGAAGGAAAAACAGGTGCTTATGAAATTGACTGGGAGAAATTAAAGGATATAACGCATCTGGCAGTGCATTTTCTGGATAATCTTATTGATGTAAATAAATTTCCCTTACCCACTATAGAAAAAGCTACGAAATTAACGCGTAAAATCGGCCTGGGTGCTATGGGTTGGGCGAGCCTGCTTATACAGCTTAAAATACCCTATAATAGTGATAAGGCGGTTAATCTTGCTGAGCAGGTAATGTCCTTTATTTTAAATGAGGCAACTAAGAAATCTTTGGAATTAGCAGAGACAAAAGGGGTTTTTCCTGCTTTTGAAGGCAGTATCTATGATACAGAAAAAGGCGCTAAAGGCTTGCGCTTGCGCAATGCTACCTTAACTACTATTGCTCCGACCGGCACAATTAGTATTATTGCCGGGCCTTGTTCTTCAGGGATAGAGCCGCTTTTTGCCTTGTCCTATTACCGTAATGTGATGGATAATAATAAATTGACAGAGGTTGAGCCATTATTTGAAGAGGTAGCGCGAAACAGGGGATTTTATAGCGCTGAGCTGATGGAGAGGGTTGCCCAAAAAGGTTCTATTCATGATTTTAAGGATATTCCTGAAGATGTAAGGAAGGTATTTGTTACCTCTCATGATATTTCCCCAGAGTGGCATGTGCGTATGCAGGCTGCGTTTCAAAAGTACACAAATAATGCCGTCAGTAAAACAGTTAATTTTTCTCATGAGGCAAGTATTGAAGATGTGCGTAAAACATATCTTTTGGCTTATGAATTAGATTGTAAGGGTATTACTATATATCGCGATAGAAGCCGCGAAGAACAGGTGTTGAATATTGGAAATCAGAAGCAGGAGGTAAAAACCTTGGAGACAAAATTGGAGGCGAGAATAGAGACGAAAAAAGAGATTGCTCCGCGTCCGCGTCCGGAAGTAATTAATGGCACAACTACTAAGGTTTCTACAGGATGCGGTAATCTGTATATCACAATTAATACCGATGAAAATGGCACGCCTTTTGAATTGTTTACCCAGATGGGTAAGGCTGGCGGTTGCGCTGCATCTCAGCTTGAGGCTGTTGGCAGGTTAGTTTCTTTAGCCTTTCGCGCGGGTATTGAGGTAAAATCCATTATTGAGCAGTTGCGCAATATCCGTTGTCCTAGCCCTTCATGGGAAAAAGGCCAGCGAATATTTTCTTGCGCTGATGCCATTGCCCGCGTGATTGAAAAAAGGCTGATAAACGGCGCGGCAGTTTCAGCCTCTTTAGTAGATACAAATATAGCAATGAAACACTCTTCTAATGATTCATCTAAGGTTTCTGATATTGAGCAAAAAGGCGAGGTTGTAGGTGTTTGCCCTGATTGCGGCGGAACATTACGCCATGAGGAAGGCTGTGTAAAATGCCAGGGGTGCGGGTATAGTAAATGTTAGTTTGCTTAGCCCGTTAGGTTTCCACAATTATTTATGAGGTGATGCGAAAATGAAAAAAATATTTTATATTGTTCTGGATGGTTTAGGCGATTTGCCTATTAAAGAATTAGGCAACAAGACTCCTCTTGAGGCAGCTTTAACACCTAATCTTGACCGGCTCGCTCAGAAAGGCAGGACAGGTATTGTTTATCCTGTGGCCAAAGGGATTGCCCCGGAGTCAGATATTGCGGTAATCAGCCTGTTAGGTTATGATGCGCATAAATATTATACAGGCAGGGGGCCTTTGGAGTCTTTTGCAGAGGGCATAACCGTAAATGACGGGAATGTAGCTTTTCGAGTTAATTTTGCCACAGTGGCAGAAGATGGGAAGACAATTAGGGACAGGCGCGTAGGAAGAAATCTCTCTACTGGTGAAGCCGCAGCCTTAGCTAAGGAAATTAATTCAAAGGTTACACTTTCAGGCGCGGTTTTTGAGTTTAAGAATACTATTGGCCATCGCGGAGTTCTGGTAATCAGAGGGATTCGCTCTAGATTATCCGGATGGATTACTAACACTGATCCTGCTTATGATAGAGAAGGTGTATTTGGCGTTGCTAAAGAGAAGTTTGAAAATTTTTGGATTGAGTCTTTGCCTATGCCTGGATATGAAAATTCGCAGGAGGCAGTTGAGGCAGCAGCGCTTTTAAATGAATTTACCCAAAAATCCCACAAGGTTTTAAATGACTCCTTGATTAACAAAAAGAGGCTTTCTGAAAATAAGATGCCTGGTAATGTGATTTTATCGCGTGATGCTGGAGACCGTCTTCCGGAATTTCCTCCTCTTCAAGGCCTTTATAATGCTCGGTTTGGCTCATTCGTGCAGATGCCCGTAGAAAAAGGGATTGCCCTATTAACAGGTATGGAGATAATTGACCTTCCTGAGTCAAGCGGGCATTTAGATGTGGATTATCCTGTTTGGGCTAAGGTGGCTCTGGAGTCAATAAAGAAATACGATGGTATTTATGTGCATATTAAAGGCCCGGATGAGCCGGCCCATGACGGAGATTTTAATAAAAAGAAGGAAATTATTGAGGCAATAGATAAATATTTCTTTTCCCCGCTTCTCTCGAAAGCAGAGATGGATACGATTATTGCTGTAACCGCAGACCATTCTACTGTCTGCGCCATAAAAGCCCATTCTGCTGACCCTGTTCCCCTGCTTATCTCAGGCCCAGGTGTTAAACCTGATGGTTCTTTGAGTTTCTCTGAGAAAGCCGCAGCATCCGGTTCCCTTGGCGAACTTCTTGGCCAGGATATCATGCCGCTCCTTATTAAATTAGCAAAAGAATAGCAGGGACTCCCTGAATATGATATACGATGTTATAGTTATTGGCGCAGGCCATGCGGGAATTGAGGCGGCATTAGCCGCAAGCCGGATGGGCCTAAGTACGCTTATTATCACTTTAAGCAGTCAGGCAATAGCCAGGATGAGCTGCAATCCGGCGATTGGCGGAGTAGGTAAGGCACAGCTCGTTCGAGAAATTGATGCCTTAGGCGGGGAAATGGCTAAGGCAGCTGATTCTTGCGGAATCCAGTTTAGGATCCTTAACGCCTCTAAAGGGCCGGCTGTGCAATCTTCCCGCGCTCAAATAGATATGGAGATGTATAGCCGGTATATGAAGGAAATAATAGAAAAACAGGGTAATCTTTTTATCAAAGAGGCAGAGGTAAAAAGTCTGATAGTTTCTGCTCGTAGCGTAAGAGGGGTGCTTACAGACAAGAATGAAGAGATTTGGTCTGAAGCTGTAATTATTTGTCCGGGTACATTTATAGATGGTGTAATTCATATCGGGCTTAAGTCTTTTAAAGCGGGCCGTATTAATGAGCCAGCGGCAATAGATTTAGGCCAGGACCTAAAAAACTTAGGTTTTCATTTGCTTAAGTTTAAAACCGGAACCTGCAGCCGCTTAGATAAGGACACAATAGATTTTTCTAAACTTATAGTTCAGCAAGGGGATAATCCGGCTAAACCATTTTCTTTTTCAACTGAAAAAATAATACAAAAACAGATCCCTTGTTATATTACCTATACAAATAAAAGGACGCATAAGATTATTTTCGACAATTTAGACCGTTCTCCGCTTTATACCGGAGTTATTTCAGCAACAGGGGTGCGTTATTGTCCGTCAATTGAGGATAAGGTTGTTAAATTTTCTGACAGGGAAAGGCACCAGGTATTTTTAGAGCCGCAAGGCTTAACTGTCCAGGAGATATATCCAAATGGCCTGTCTACAAGCCTGCCTGAAGATGTGCAAATAGATTTAATACATTCAATTGAAGGATTAGAAAATGCAAGGGTTATCCGTTTTGGCTATGGAATAGAGCATGTTGTGTTGGAGCCCACCCAGCTTTATCCGACATTAGAAACAAAATTAGTTAAAAATTTGTATCTTGCCGGACAAATTAATGGCACTACCGGTTATGAAGAAGCAGCTGCGCAAGGTTTGATTGCCGGAATAAATGCAGCCTTGAGAGTAAAGAACAGAGAGCCGCTGGTTTTAGACCGCGCCTCCAGTTATATTGGGGTATTGATTGATGATTTAACTACTAAAGGAACACAGGAGCCATACCGGATGTTTACCTCGCGCGTGGAATACAGGTTGATTTTACGCCAGGACAATGCGGATCTCAGGCTCAGGGAAATAGGCTGGGATTTGGAATTGATAGGTAGAAAAGATTATGAAAACTTTAAAAGAAAAAAAGAGGCAATAAATAAAGGGTTTGATTATATAAGAAATACACGGTTCCCTCCGACAGAAGAACTCAATAATAAACTTAGCCAATACAAAAGTTCTCCTTTAAAGAAACCAATAACCCTTGAAGAGCTCTTAAAAAGGCCGGAGATTGATATTGAGAAGCTGAGAGAAATTTTTTTGTTAGAAAATAACTTTTTAGACATACTTGAGTCTGCCTTGCGTCAGGTTGAAATTGAGGTGAAATATGCGGGGTTTATCCAGAGGCAGTTAAAGGATGTGCAAAGATTTAAGAATTTAGAAAGGATTAGGCTACCGCTGGAATTGGATTATAACTGCATACCCAGCCTTTCTAAGGAGGTTAAAGAGAAATTAAATAAATTCAGGCCCTTGAATCTGGGCCAGGCATCGCGGATTTCCGGGGTAACGCCTGCGGCAATTTCTATATTGATGGTGTATTTAAAGTCTTATTAATACATTTGTTATTGTAAGCGAAACCGAAAGGCCGAGTCGAGTTGTGTCATTCCGAGCGAGGCCGTAAGTAGATTGTGTCATAATGACAAAAACACCGTCATTGCGAGCCCTGCAAGCCAGAAGGCAGT
>JASEHM010000046.1:3997-7221 GCA_030018895.1 Candidatus Omnitrophota bacterium | reverse complement strand
GTACTTAAAACGCGTAAATAGTAATTAATAACTATTTGAGCAGTGTGTATAATTCCTTCGTCATTGCGAGCCCTGCACCGCATGGTGCAGGGCGAAGCAATCTCAAAAACGGGGGATTGCTTCGGTCGCTTCGCTCCCTCGCAATGACAAAGCATGGATTATGCACACCCCTCAACTATTTACTAATCTCACAATGGAAGCCTTTAAAATCTACTTAAAGGAAATAAGGCACATACCCCTGTTAACCCCTGAACAAGAAAAAGAACTGTCTAAAAGAATAAAAAAGGGAGATGAACAGGCGCGCAAGGAAATGATCCGCTCAAACCTGCGTTTAGTAATTAAGATAGCCAAAAGATATGTGTATCTGGGCATGCCTTTTCTAGACCTGATTGAAGATGGTAACCTCGGATTAATGAGGGCTGTTGAAAAATTTGATTACAGAAAAGGTTGCCGCTTTTCAACTTACGCTGTTTGGTGGATCAAACAAAGCATCACCCGTTCAATAGCAGACCAGGGAAAAATGATTCGTGTCCCGGTCTACATAAACGAATTAATCGTTAAGTGGAAGACAAAAAAAGAGGAATTAACCCAAAAATTCAGACGCGCGCCTACCAGCAAAGAAATCGCTAAAAAACTGAAATTACCAAAAGATAAAGTGGAACAGCTGAATTTCTGGATGTCAAGCACAACCTCATCATTAGAAATACCTGTCAGCAATGAGATCAGCGAAAATCAGGTTTCAGATTTAATAAAAGATGAGACTACTGCCCTTCCTGATGACGATCTTAAACACCTCTTAGACAAAGAAAAGATAAATGACCTTTTAGAAACAATGACCCCTTCGGAAAAAGAAATTATAAATCTGCGCTTTGGTTTAAAAAATTCCGGAATCCATACCCTGGCAGAAATTGCCAGAAAACAGGGGCTTTCCCGCGAAAGGATACGCCAAATAGAAGAAAAGACTTTAGAAAAACTAAGAACGTTTGTGAAACAGCAACAAAAAGAGGGAAGAGAGTTGTAGAATCGAGCACATTCGCTTTCAGACTGTGTCATAATGACAAAAACACCGTCATTGCGAGGGCCGAAGGCCCGAAGCAATCTTTATCACCGTCGGAGATTGCTTCGTCGCTTACTTCGTTCGCTCCTCGCAATGACGAAAAACACGAATTGCGACACAGTCTGTTTGTCATCCCGAGCGAGCGACAGCGAGTCGAGGGATCTAAAAAAAGAGGCGAAGATTTAACTATGACAAAAAAACTAGATTTAAAGAAATGTATCAGAAATATTCCGGATTTTCCCAAGGCAGGTATCTTATTTAGAGATATTACAACCTTGCTTAAAAATAAAAACGCTTTTAAATACGCCGTAGAAGAACTGGCTAAAAAATTCAAAAATAAAAAGATAGACAAGGTTGTGGCTGTGGAGGCCAGAGGTTTTATTCTAGGCGCGGCAATTGCCTATAAAATCGGCGCCGGATTTATTCCAATAAGAAAAAAAGGGAAACTGCCCTGGAAAACAAATTCTGCCTCTTACAAGCTTGAATACGGCATAGATATATTAGAACTGCATCAGGATGCCATAGAGCCAAATGATAAAGTCTTAATCATTGATGACCTCCTGGCTACAGGAGGCACCATAAAGGCAGTAACTGATTTAGTAAAGGAGCTGCAGGGAAAAATTTCTGGCATTGCCTTTTTAATAGAGCTTACAGATTTAAAAGGCAGGGACAAAATCAAGGATTACCCAGTGTGCTCCTTGATAAAATACTAAGATTAACTCAGTAGTTCGTAGTTGGTAGTTTGTAATAAGAACCCCATTACGAACTTATTTGACACGCCCCTGTAGCTCATAAGGATAGAGCAGCAGTTTCCTAAACTGCGCGCGGCAGGTTCGATTCCTGCCAGGGGCAGTTATTTTTATGTATAATTATAATTTACACTGCCATTCTCTATTAAGCGACGGCGCGCTGCTTCCTTCTGAGATTGCAGTGCGCTATTTATCTTTAGGATATAGGGCAATTGCAATCACAGATCATGTTGATTACAGCAACATTGAAACAGCAATAGAGGCAATTTTAAAATTTTGCCAGCGCTGGCCAAAAAATATCCCGATGAGTGTTCTATCGGGAATTGAATTAACCCATATCCCACTTGAACAATTTAAACCCTTAAGCAGTCTCGCAAGAAAAAAAGGCATTAAGGTGATAATCGGCCATGGCGAAACTACAGTTGAGCCGGTAATCAAAGGGACTAACAGGGCTGCGCTTATGGCAGACATTGATATTTTGGCTCACCCCGGCAAAATCAGCGATGCAGACACAAGGTTAGCAAAAAGAAAGAATGTTTTTTTAGAGATAACCAGCCGTCTTGGCCACTCTGACACAAATTCATTTGTTGTTCAACAAGCCAGAAAGTTCGGCACAAAGCTAATTCTAAATCAAGACAGCCACAAACCAGAGGATATTATTACCCCGGAGCAATTAATAGAAGTTGGCTTTAAGGCAGGGTTGAACTTAAAAGAAATAGCTAGGATATATAAAGACGTGGGGGAATTTATAAATAACCAAAATAAGTAAAATTGTGTAATGTTGACTGCGTAATGTGTAATGCTGGTTAAATGGGGCAATGTGGAATGAAAAAGAAATACAAGATACAAAAAAAGTACTATAATTGAATCCCGCCAAAAAACGGCGGGATTCAATTCACGCATTGACTTACTCACGCTTCGCGTTCGTAAGTCAAGCGTTCATTGAGGAGGAATTATGAAAAAAAAAATATTGCTGATGTTTTTGTATTTTTGCGTTTTTGCACTATTTGGCTGTGCTACTACCTCAAGCAAAGATACATCAAAACAATCCGCATTACTTGAACCCCAATCCATATTAAAATTCTCTGACATTCCTATTCCAGCAGGTTTTAAGCCATTAAATGAAAAATCCTATTCCTTTGAAACATCTGGCGTGCGCGTAGGCGTCTTAAAATACCAGGGCAAGGCAAATCCAGATCAGGTGGTTAATTTTTACAAAGAACAAATGCCTATATACAACTGGATTCTTCTAAATATTATTGAATACGGCAACCGGCTATTGAATTTTGACCGGGAAAATGAAACCTGCATTATTGACCTAGCAACAAAAGGGAATAACATTACCCTTACGATTTCCTTAGGCCCTAAGCCTTTAAGCCTCAAAAAAACGAGTAAACCCCTGAAGTAGTCGTGCGTCG
>JASEHM010000046.1:0-3900 GCA_030018895.1 Candidatus Omnitrophota bacterium | reverse complement strand
GGCCCTAAGCCTTTAAGCCTCAAAAAAACGAGTAAACCCCTGAAGTAGTCGTGCGTCGTGCGTTAAAATTTTACGCAATACGCAACACCACAATGCAATGCGAAACATGAAAAAGCATCTCCTCTTAATTGCCTCTTTAGGTTTAACCCTCGGCCTAAATATTTATTTCCGCACCTTTGCGATAAATTTCCCCCAATTAAAAATCCAGGCTAAACAAATAGTAGAAAATAATACCTACCAGAATGCCGCTTATGAAATTGAAAAAATATTCCCTGAAACTAATGTTTTAGCCAAAGACACTTTAATAAAAGCCTTTATTTCCAATTACAAAAAACAGAAAAAAGAAGAGATAAAAAAGAACGTGGAAGAAGAATACCTTAAGTTAAAGGATAGATTTCAAGATACGGATGGCCAGACCTATCTTATGGAATTAGACTGCTGGCACTGGGGCCATTATGTAGATAATATTTCCAAGTTTGGGAGGCCAGGAGATAAGATTGTAAACGACAAGCAATGGGATAATCTAATGCTGGCGCCTGGAGGAACTCCTGTGGCATGGAACCAATTTCTTTATTACCTTTCTGCATTTCTTTATAAATTATTTTCTTTAATAAAGGCTGTTCCTTTAAATACCTTTCTGTTTTACCTGCCTTTATTCTTTAGCGCGATTTTTATAATCGTATTATACATACTTTCTTTCTCCTGCTGCGGCCACCTAACAGCACAAATAAGCTGTTTATTTGTCGGCCTAGCCCCGATCTTCCTGCCCCGCAGCTGCGCAGGCTGGTTTGATACAGATATCTTAAACCTGCTCTTTCCTTTATTAATTATCGGCGCATATCTTGGGGCCTCAGATAATTTTTCTTTTAAACGCAAAGCCTTCTGGATATTTATTTCATGTTTCTGGCTGGGACTATTCTGTTTTACCTGGCCAAATTGGTGGTTCATCTTTTTAATTATTATAATATACGAAATCTTTTCTTTAGCAAACATAGCCTCTTTATACTTAGAGCGCAAAGAAAAAAACCTAATCCTATTTAAGCGGCACGTTTTTTGTTTATTTGCATTCCTGCTTTTTAGTATTTTTTGGATTATATTGTTTTCCGGGATCGAGCCTCTCTTAGCCCTATATCACCAGATAAAAAACGCAATTATTTTAACCAAACCTTTAAGCACCTCTATCTGGCCTAATGTTTATACAACTGTAGGAGAACTAAGAAAAGCGGATTATTCTCAAATAGCCCAGATGGCTGGCGGCATGTTTTTGTTTATCTCCTCTTTATTAAGCCTCCTCTGGCTGTTTTTGCGTTATCAAAGATATACGGGTTTTAAAAATGAGTTTATCGTTATTATGGTATTTTGGTGTTTAAGCATGCTTTTTGCCTGCTTTAAAGGCATAAGGTTTATAATGTTCCTGCTTGTGCCTTTAGGCATATCTTTGGGCTGGGTATTTGAAGAAACCAGCCAATATCTTATAAATAAAAACAAAAAAGGGATAGTTTTTACCTTAACAACCTTAATTATATTAGGAACAATATTTATCAGCAATGCCGCCAGCAGCGCAAAAACCATCTTTCCCATGATGAATGATAATTGGTACAGGGTATTAACTATTATAAAAGAAACTACCCCAAAAAAGGCAATTATCAACTCATGGTGGGACTTCGGGGATTGGTTTAAGACTGTATCCGGCCGCAGGGTTATTTTTGACGGCCAAAGCCAAAATGGCCCCCTGGCTTATTGGATGGGCCGTATTTTAACAGCTAATAACGAAGAAGAGGCAATAAGGATTTTGCGTATGCTAAATAATGGAGGAAATAAAGCATTTGAAATTATAGATGCGCATATCAAAGAGCCTTTCAAATCAATCATGCTTTTAGAAAAAATAATTTTAAAGAGCAGGGAGCCGGCAAAAAACGACCTCTCTAAATTTCTGCCTGAGCCGGTGGCAAAAGAAGTAATAAAACTGCTTTTTAATAAACCGCAAAACAAGAGTTATTTTATTGTTGATTATACAATGCTGTTCAAAATAACCCCTATTTCTTATCTCGGAAAGTGGGATTTTTCTAAGGCGTATTTAACGCAAAACCTTAATAAAAAAGAAAGGGATAAAATTATAGATTACCTTATCTCTGGAGGCAAAGACCGCTTAAAAGCAGAGAAACTTTACCAGGAGGCAGGCCTGATTTCACAAGAAAACTTAGACAATTGGGTTTCGCAAAGACTAAGCTTTCGCAGCCCCTTAATCAAAGGCCAAAAGATTAATGATACTGTGCTTTTTGACAACGGCCTTATTTATAATCCAAAGGAAAAAACTATTTATCTGCACTCCTTTCAAGAAAACAGATATCAAACACCCCGCAGCCTATTTATACATTCACTCTACCCTAAAGCGGGGCAAAGCTTCATTTCTACAGAAGCAGGAATAGAAGAAATCCTTTATCCTAAGGCTGACTTAGGTTTTTCTGTTTTGATTCTTATAGATAGCAAAGAAGAATACCATGCTGTTTTACTTGACCGCGACCTGGCAAATAGTTTGTTCGTGCGCCTGTATTTTTTAAACGGCGCAGGCCTTAAGTATTTTAAGCCATTTACTGAAGAAAAAACACCTGAAGGAAATATCCGGATTTTTGAGATTGCTTGGGAGTAGAGAACACGAATTACCACGAATAAAAATACGAATTTCCACAAATTATTCGTGTTAATTCGGCTTTCATTCGTGTAAATTCGGCTTTCATTCGTGAAAATTCGATAAGAATTCGTGGAAATTCGTGTTTAAAAAGATGAACGAGCATATAGAACTTTCAGTAGTTTTACCCTGCTTAAACGAAGAAGCTGCTATTGGGCTCTGCTTGAAAAAGATTAAAGAGGTTTTTATTAAGGAAGGACTCAAAGGTGAGATTATTGTTGCTGATAATGGCTCTTTGGACCGCTCTAGAGAAATTGCGAGTTCTTGCGGGGCAAAAGTAGTATTAGAGCTGCAAAAAGGGTATGGGGCAGCTTATCTGAAGGGGATAGAAGAGGCTGAAGGTAAGTATATAATCATTGCAGATAGCGATAATACCTATGACTTTTATAATCTTGGCGCCTTCCTTCTAAAGCTGCGCCAGGGTTATGACTTTGTAATGGGCTCAAGATTTAAGGGCAAAATACATAAGAAAGCAATGCCTTGGATGAACCGTTATATTGGCAATCCTATTCTTTCAGGAATGTGCCGCCTCTTTTTTCGCACGCAGCTTTCTGATATTCATTGCGGCATGCGCGCCTTTACTGTAGAGGCGTATCGTAAAATGAATTTAAAGAGTTTGGGCATGGAATTTGCCACGGAAATGGTAGTCTCTGCCTTACAGAATAGGCTTAAGGTATGCGAGATACCAATTAACTATTACCCAAGAGAAGGCGCGTCTAAGCTAAGGCCTTTTTCTGATGCCTGGCGCCATATCAGGTTTATGCTACTTTATTCTCCTGTCTGGCTTTACTTTATTCCCAGCATCTTAGGTATGAGTATAGGATTTTTTCTTTTACTTCTCTTGCTTAAGGGGCCTTTTTTATTTTTAGGCCACTCTTGGGATATCCACCTTATGGTTTTTGCAAGCCTGCTTTGTATCCTTTGCTATCAGGTCTTTCATTTAGGGGTCTTTGCTCATTCCTTTGCTATAAGGCAGGATCTCTTAAAAGCAGAACCGCTGACCTCATTCTTTCAGCGGCATTTCAGCTTAGAAAAAGGACTTGCATTAGGGGGAATTATATTTTTGGCAGGTTTTACCATAATGCTTTCTATTTTTCTAGAATGGTTTTCTAAAAATTTCGGGACATTGTACAGACTCAGAGAATCCATCTTAGCAATGACCTTAATTATCATCGGCCTACAAACAATTTTCTCCTCCTTCTTTATCAGCC
>JASEHM010000045.1 GCA_030018895.1 Candidatus Omnitrophota bacterium | reverse complement strand
GATTGTCCGGTCAAGCCGGACAATGACAACTATTATTCAAGATTCAAGTTAATTATGAAAGAACCCAATTTTATCTCCGTCAGAAAGCATCTTATAATCTGTTAAGGCCTTCCCAACGCGTTTAGAGATGTAAAACTCTGTTTCCTCTAAAAATGCCATTATTTCACTCTGCCGCACTCACAATTAAGCCTTCGGATTTCTTTATTGATTTTCTGCCTTAATAAATCTTCAAGCGAAATCGGAATAGTTAAAGACCAATTTTTATCGCTTACAATGCCGGGCGTATTAAGGCGGTAAACAAAGGAATCATCTTCTAAGATATCGCCCAGATACAATAAATCTATAAGCGTATTAATACAAAATATGGCATTTGAGCCTAAGGTTAATTTTAAAACAGCAGCTATAATTTCTGCGTTAGAATCTTCGCGCAGGGTAGAGCCTATCAATAGCTGCCTCCAAAGCTTTTCTTTCTCATTATATG
Organism: Candidatus Omnitrophota bacterium; assembly: GCA_030018895.1. Classification (GTDB taxonomy): domain Bacteria; phylum Omnitrophota; class Gorgyraeia; order Gygaellales; family Profunditerraquicolaceae; genus CAKKQB01. The sequence goes on along the minus strand of JASEHM010000045.1, from coordinate 6,762 downwards.
TATTCTCGTACATCTCTATAAAATCAAGCACATCTTCCCTTCTTTTACCTAAGCTCAAAAGCAGTTTATCCGGCGAATCAATATCATTTTTCCAGCGCAGCCTTCCATGACAGGAACGCGAAAGATCAAATAATTCATACCTAACCCGGTTATAATCTATGCCGCGCTCATTGCATTTTCTGGCAAATAACGCCTCGTCTACTGTCCCTGCCTCATTCTCCCACCATGCAGGCCAATTCGTCGTATCATGGGTAGAAAGCATTGCCACAGAAATCGGGCGGTATTCATCCGGCTTTAAAAAATCATACCTTATATCCCAATCTTTAACCCAGCGCTGTACATCATTACCAGCAATACCTAATTCTTTTAAGGTATCTGTGCAAACCTTAGGGATTACCCCCAGGTCCTCAGCGCATAAAAGCATATTCGTACTCTCAAGCATAATACGCAATAAATTTCTGCCTTGAGCCAGCCATAGATTCTCATTTATAGGGTCAAAAAAACCGCTCATGCCCTTATTTTCTATCGGTTCCTCGTAAGGAATGCTCCAGATACGAAAAAGCCCCACTACGTGGTCTAACCTTAATATATCATAAAAGTTTTGGGCATATTTTAATTTTTCTTTGATATACCTATACCCATCAGAAGCAATATTCTCCCAATTATAAGTAGGCATACCCCAACGCTGGCCCTTAGCACAATACATATCAGGCGGAGCGCCAGCTGCAAATTCAAGCTTAAAAAAGTGCGCGTGCTCCCAGACGTCTGCGCTGTCACGGGAAACCAAAATAGGAAGATCCCCTTTTATTAAAACATTTTTTAAAGAGGCATGCGCCTTTACTTCCTTAAGCTGTTCATAAAGAAGCCACTGCACCCAGATATGAAAATTAATCTCTCTGGCGTATTCAACCTTAAAACTCTCTAAGGCCTGAGTATCGCGATTTTTGTATTTATCTTCCCATTCATACCAAGGGGAACCTTTATAATAATCTTTAAGCGCCTTATAGAGCGCGAATCCTAAAAGCCAATATACATTTTCTTCCTTAAATTTTTTAAAAGCTAAAGGCTCTTTCTCTCTCTTATAAAAATATGCCTCCCAAAGAAGCCTCATCTTTTCATTCTTAACCCCGTATCTTACATAAGGCTCTCCGGTGGGAAAAGCTAACTTTATCTTTTTTATATCAGCGCAATCAGCATTAGTAGAATTCAAGCGGATGTAAAGCGGCTCTAAGGCAAATGAGCTTATCGAATCATAAGGGCAGGCAAGCCAACCAACTTCATTTATCGGCAGAAGTTGAATTATGGAATTGCCGGTTTGAACGCACCAATCTATAAGAAGTTTTAAGTCTAAAAATTCGCCTACTCCTAAGCTTTCTTTTGAATAAATAGAAAATAAAGGAGCTAACACCCCTGCCCTTTTATATGGGCCGATTCTTTTCCATTTATCAGAAGAGTCAGTATTAAACAGATATTCAGTAAGATTTAATTGCGGCATCACTATTTAACCTTTTATTAATACCACATCGGAAAAATTAAACTAATTATTCTCTCTGCCCAGAATATTAAAATAAGAGCAGCTAAAGATAAAAACGGGCCATAAGGTATAGTATGGTCTTTTTTTGCCAGGAGATTTATTATGCCGATAATTGCGCCAAAGAACGGGGCAATGAAAAATACAAATATTGCCTTCTGCCACCCTAAAAATGCGCCAATCATTGCAAGCAGTTTTACATCTCCGCCGCCAATAGATTCAGTTTCTCCCTGAATAGGCGGCCTTTTAAGGAATTTAAAATAAACTAAATCAAAAAGGACCCCGGTAAGATAAATTATCCCGCCGCCGATAATTATTCCCAGAAAAGAATCAAGAATTGGTTTAGTATTCCATGTTAGAAACCCAAAACCTGCTATCTGAGGCTTTAAGCCGGGATTCAAGCTTAACCCTTTAAGCGCGCTTAATACAAAACCAATAACCAAGCCGCCGACAGAAATTTCATCAGGAATAATGCGGTAACGGATATCTATAAAAGAGGCTATAATAAGACTGGAAACCAAAATTATATAAAAAAATAAATCATAACTCATTCCATAGCGATTAAATAACATTACAAACATTACGGCGCTTAAGAATTCCACAAAAGGGTATCTTAAAGATATCCGCTTTTTACAAAAACGGCACCTGCCTTTTAATAAAATATAACTTAGAAATGGAATATTATCATAGGCAGGTATTCTTTTTTTACAACTCGGGCAATGGGAAGAAGGCCAAACCACAGACTCACCCTCCGGCATTCTAGAAATACAGACATTTAAAAAACTCCCGACAATAGAACCAAAAACAAACGCCAACATTTTCTCAATCATAGTTTTTACTCTCCTTATTCAATGCCTGCCTCATTACTTCAAGCGGGGCATCTTCCCCGGTAAAATGCCTAAAAGCCAATGCCCCCTGATATAAAAGCATACCTAATCCATTGGATACCAGGCAGCCTTTGCTTTTAGCTAAACGCAGTAATTTTGTTTCTGGGGGATTGTAAATTAAATCATAAACCGTAAGCCCTCTGTGGAGAAAACTGCTATCAAGGGGGCTTACCTCATCTGCTTTCATTCCTATAGGCGCTGCATTAATCAATAAATCACTTGTTTCTATATTAAGCCCGCCTATAGAATCTGATTGCTTAAATTCTATATCAGCAAAATATTTTTTTAAGTGTTTAACTAAATTTTCTGCCTTAAGTTTATCCACATCATAAAATGATATTCTCTTAGGCTTTTCTCTGCTTAAATAAACTGAGATTGCCCGGGAAGCGCCTCCTGCGCCAATAAGGACAATAACTTTTCCTTTAGGGTTAAAACCTAAATCTGACTTGATATGCGTTAGAAAACCTTCACCGTCGGTATTAAAACCTTCTAAGCCATTAGAATTAACTATAATGGTGTTTACCGCGCCGATCAATTCAGCCTCAGGAGCAATCTTATTCAAAAAGGCAATAACCTTTTCTTTATAAGGAACAGTTACATTTAAACCATGAATATTATTTTTTTTTAAATCAGCGAAAAAACCCTTTAACTCATCTTCTTTTAACGGAAATAATTTATATTCGGCCTTTATTTCTAACGCGCCAAATGCGGCATTATGTAAATACGGAGAAAGGCTTTTGCTTATAGGATAGCCAATTAACCCAAATATTTTAGGCAAAGTCATAACTCTGTCTTACCCAGAGACGCACATAATCAAGTTAATGCTGAAAAACCCAGCATTAACTTGGTAATCATAGTTTCCACGCTTTTTCAGTGGAAACTATGTGCACTGCTCATCTTATTAATAGCGTCTAAATATGCCTTTATGCTCGCCTCAATAATATCCGTACTGAGGCCGCGGCCATTTATGATTTTATTCTTGATATTTAACTTAAGACTTACCTGGCCCAAAGCATCTTTTCCAGAGGTAACTGATTCTAAACGGTAATCTTCTAACTTGCCGTGACAACCAACAATCTTATCTATAGCCTTAAAACAGGCATCTACCGGGCCGTCGCCAAAACTTGTCTTGGCCAGAGCCTTGCCTTTTTTATTAAGGATAACTACTGCCTCCGGCTTAATCTTTGTGCCGGATTGGATTTTAAAACTATCTAACTGCCAGAGGGGACTTATAACCCTTATCTCATCTTCAACAATCATCCTTAGGTCATCGTCAAAAATATCCTTTTTTTTATCCGCAACCTCCTTAAACCTCTCAAATGCCTTATCCAATTGAACCTGGCTCAAGCAAAAGCCTAAAGATTTAAGCCTTTCCCTAAAAGCATGCCTGCCAGAATGCTTACCTAAGACTAACTGACTTTCTGGTATGCCTATATCAGCCGGATCCATTATTTCATAAGTAATCTTTTTCTTTAAGACTGCGTCCTGATGAATCCCTGCTTCATGACGGAAGGCATTTCTGCCAACGATTGCCTTATTAGGCGGAACAACAAAATCTGTAACACTACAAACCAAACGCGACACCCTAAAAAGTTCTTTAGTATTTATCTGGGTATAAAGGTTTTTAAAAACATCGTTACGCGTCTTAATGCTCATGACCACTTCTTCTAATGAGGCATTTCCGGCGCGCTCTCCTATCCCGTTTATTGTGCAATGCACCTGCCTAGCCCCCGCTAAAACCGCAGAAAGGGAATTTGCCGAGGCCATTCCTAAATCATTATGGCAATGGATAGAAACTATTGCTTTATTTATATTTGTAACATTGTTTTTTATATCTGTGATCAGAGAAAAAATTTCCTGCGGATAACTATATCCGACAGTATCCGGGATATTAATGGTTTTAGCCCCTTCTTTTATGGCTGTTTCAATAACCTTAAAAAGAAACGGCCTACTTGAACGCGTTGCGTCTTCTGGAGAAAATTCAATATCCGCGCAAAGTTTTCTGCTCAGACGAACCGCCTGTTTAGCCAGTTCCAATATTTCATCCTCTGCCTTTTTAAATTTATATTTAAGGTGTATCTTTGAAGTAGCCAGGAATATATGCATGCGGCTTAGCTTTGCTTTTCTTAAAGAATTAGCAGCCGTTTCAATATCCTGCCTTATACAGCGGGCGAGAGAGCAGATTATACACTTCTTTATATTACGCGAGATTAAATCTATCGCCTTAAAATCACCAGGAGAGGCAACAGGAAACCCTGCCTCAATCACATCCACGCCCAGCTTCTCTAACCTTAAAGCAATCTCCAATTTTTGCTGAGGCGTCATTGACGCCCCGGGCGCCTGCTCTCCGTCACGTAATGTTGTATCAAATATAATAATTTTATCCATCACTTCATCCAAGGCATCATTTCCCGCAAATCCTTTCCCACCTGCTCTATTTGATGCTCATCCCCTTCTTTTAATAACCTATTAAAATTTGGCCTGAGTGCCTCGTTTTCCTTAATCCATTCCCTGGCAAATTTACCTTTCTGAATTTCCTTTAGAATTTTAGCCATCTCTTTTCTGGTTTTCTCAGTAATTATTCTTTTCCCTCGGCTCAAATCTCCATAACAGGCAGTATTAGAAACCTTACGGCGCATACCTGATATCCCTGTTTCCTGAATGAGGTCAGTAATAAGCTTTAACTCATGCAATACCTCAAAATAGGCAATCTCAGGCTGGTATCCTGCCCCAACTAAAGTATCAAATCCTGCTTTAATCAATTCAGTTACCCCGCCGCAAAGAACTGCCTGTTCGCCAAAAAGGTCGGTTTCTGTCTCTTCCTTAAAGGTTGTTTCAATAACCCCTGCCTTAGTCGCGCCTAATGCCTTGGCATAAGCTAAAGCTATTTTTAAAGCCTCACCGCTTGCATTTTGAAATATCGCTACTAAACAAGGGACTCCTTTTCCTTCTTCATACATTTTTCTTACCAATGCCCCTGGCCCTTTAGGCGCAATCATAAATACATCAACCTTTGCAGGCGGTTTTATCTGTTTAAAATGAATATTAAACCCATGAGAAAAACATAACGCCTTGCCTTTTCTTAAATTCGGTTTAATAGCCTCTTTATATACCTTTGCCTGCGCATGATCCTGGGTTAGAATCTGGATAATATCCCCTGCCTTAGCTGCCTCAGGCGCTGAAATAGGAATAAATCCGTCTTTCTTTGCCTGCTCATAATTAGGGGTATTTTCAAGTTCTGAAATAACAACCTTACAGCCTGAATCACGCAGGCATAATGCCTGGCCCCTGCCCTGAATGCCATAACCAATAATCGCGATTGTCTTATCCTTTAACAAACCTAAATCCGCATCCTGATCATAATAGATCTTTGCCATTTATTCCTCCTTTTAAATTTAAAAACTCTTTTTCTTAATTCTTAAATCTTAACTCTTAATTCTGCTTTTATCCCATCGCCACCCTTCCTGTGCGAACCAACTCTTTAATCTCAAATTGCCTTAATTCCTCTAATAAATCCTTGATCTCTCCTTGTTCCCCTGTCATCTCAATAATTGCTGTATCTTCTTTATGTTGAATTAATTTAGCCTTATGTTTATTTAACACACTTTCTAATTTAGCTTTATCCTTAAAAGAATAATTAATTTTAACCAAGATAAGCTCCCTATCCACATGCTCTTTTTTAGTAAAATCTGTAACTGTAATCACATCTATAAGCTTATTTAATTGTTTCTTGATCTGCTCCAGTATCTTCTCATCCTCTGCTTCAACCACTATAGTTGTATAAGAAACAGTGGGATCTTGAGTTTCAGAAACAGCTAAAGAGGCAATATTATAACCCCTGGCGCTAAACAGTCCTGCAATACGCGCCAGGACCCCGGGTTTATTCTCTACTAAAACTGATATTGTATGTTTCATTCGCCGCTCCGCTCGTTGAACCCGTTCAGTTCAAGTTGCTAATGCACAAAAGCATTAGTTTATAGTAAACGGTTGTATATCTTAAAATAGTTTTTTAAATATACAAAGCAATAAAAGTATTATAAACTTTTGATACTCAAAAGAGCAGAAAGGAGAAAAGATGGGTATCAAAAGAAAACCGAAATTCCGTCATTTGACTCAAAAAGATCGTAATCAAATTGATGTTTTGGCTCGCAGGGGGTATACTCTCCAGAGAATTGCTAAAAAAGTCGGCTGTCATTGGAGTACAATATCCCGGGAACTGCGACGTAACTTATCCAAGGAGCATAAAGAATATGTTGCATCTATCGCTCAAGCAAAAACAATCAATCGCAAGGTTTCTTGTGTTAAAAAATCAAAGTTTGATAATCCTGCTCTCGTTGCTTATAT
>JASEHM010000044.1 GCA_030018895.1 Candidatus Omnitrophota bacterium | reverse complement strand
ATGACGGTGTTTTTGTCATTATGACACAGTCTGAAGGCCGAGTCGAGGAATCTATATTATCTCTTGACATAAATCATCCCTATAGGATTCATCTTGTTAGATCCCTCGACTCGCTTCGCTCGCTCGGGATGACGAAGCGAATGTACTCGCTCGGGATGACAAGGCAATTGTTGCTCGCATGACATGTAATGATATTCCCCCGTTTACTGCCGCGTTACACCAGTGTCAATAAATTAATTGACCCCGGTAAAAATTATGGTATTATTTAAACACGGCCTCATCGTCTAGCCTGGTCCAGGACATCACCCTCTCACGGTGGAGACACCGGTTCAAATCCGGTTGGGGCTATTTTTTATATGCATCCGAATAACCGGATACACAGACTCACCTATGATATTCCTGCAACGGCCTTACCTTTAATTCCTTTTTTATCAATGCCTCAATCCCGCTTACTGACGCTTTTGCTCCGGCAATAGTTGTAATATAAGGTATATTATATAAAATTACATGCGAACGAATCTTTACTTCATCCTGACGCGGAATTCTTCCTGAAGGCGTATTAATCACCAATTGAATTTTTCCATCCTTCATTAGATCTATGATATTAGGCCTTCCTTCAGCAACCTTAGGCAAAACTCCAACCGCAATATTATTTCTCCCTAAAACATGCGCAGTCCCTGAGGTAGCATAGATATAAAACCCTAAATCTATTAATTTTTTAGCAATAGATATTGAGGCATGTTTATCACGGTCGCACACAGAAATAAACACATTGCCTGCTTTAGGCAAACACTGGCCGGCGGCAATCTGGCTCTTAATATATGCCTGGCCAAAATCCATATCCATGCCCATTACCTCGCCTGTGGATTTCATCTCCGGACCTAAAATAATATCCACCCCCGGAAAACGATTAAAAGGAAACACCGATTCTTTAATTGCTACCTGTTTTGGAATAACCTCTTTAAGAAAACCTAAATCCTTTAGTTTTCTGCCCAATATCACCTTGGTAGCAAACTTTGCTAAAGGCAGGCCTATTACCTTGGAGACAAAAGGCACTGTTCTTGATGCCCGGGGATTTACCTCCAAAACATAAACTTGTTTATCCTTAATTGCATATTGCACATTCATTAACCCGATAATATTTAATTCTGCCGCCATTTCATAAGTTGCCTCTCTGACTTTATTTAATATATCCTTAGGTAAGCTGTAAGCAGGAAGAGCCATCGCAGAATCTCCAGAATGGACTCCTGCCTCCTCAATATGCTCCATAATCCCGGCAATAACAAAGGTTGAGCCATCGCCGATTAAATCTACGTCAACCTCAATAGCATCTTCCAGGAATTTATCTATTAATACCGGATGCTCGCCGGAAACCTCTGAGGCCTCTTTAATAAATTTTTCTAATACAGCCTCTTCGTAAACAATCTCCATTGCCCGGCCGCCTAAGACATAAGAAGGCCTGACTAATACAGGATAACCGATTTTTTTAGCCGCCTCTTTTGCCTCCTTAAAAGTAAAAGCAGTGCCATTATCCGGCTGTTTTAGCCCTATTTCCTGCAGCATCTGTTTAAACCGTTTTCTATCCTCAGCAATATCTATGCTCTCCGCGCTTGTACCTAAAATATTTACCCCTGCCTTGCGCAAAGAAACCGCCAGATTAAGCGGAGTCTGGCCCCCAAACTGCACAATCACACCAACGGGCTTCTCTAAATCAATGATATTTAAAACATCCTCTAATGTCAAAGGTTCAAAATAAAGCCTATCAGAAGTATCATAATCCGTAGAAACTGTTTCGGGGTTGCAATTTACCATTACGCTGTCAATGCCTTCTTCTTTTAAGGCATAAGAAGCATGGCAACAGCAATAATCAAATTCAATCCCCTGGCCAATGCGATTAGGGCCCCCACCTAAAATTACCACCTTCTTACGATCCTTCATTATCTCCTCTCTTTTCGGGAAACTGTTTCCAACCTAATCGGGACACTGTTTCCAACCTAATCGGGACACTGTTTCGGTATAATCGGGAAACAGTTTTCGCTTAGCCGCTTGATACTTAATCGCTAACTGCTAATACTAAAGTGTTATTGCGCCTGGACAGAATCGAACTGTCACCACTAGCTCCGGAGGCTAGTGCGCTATCCGTTGCGCTACAGGCGCGTGGTTCAAATCCTATAGCTTTTTAATCTGTGACAGAACGAATTCTTTGTCATTAGTCTTTAGCTGCTGCACAGAAAAACATCTGAAATCTTTGGCGCCTTTTTTATTTAATTCCTTCTGCATAATTTTTAAACAATGCTTATTGCCTGCGCCGCTGCCGTAAGTAGTAAATAAAACTATCTCTTTGCCTTCTGTCCCAATGCAATTATCTAAATAAGTATTTATTGCGGGGGCCGGGCCAAATGCCCAGACCGGGGTTCCGAAACAAACTAAATCATAAGAAGAAAGGCCGAAATTAACGTTTTGTATTGCGGCTTTTTTACGCCAAAAAGCGCGGCTTGCCTGTTTTAAAAATTCATCAGACTCATCAATAGCCTTTAACTCAATAACATCAACCTCATATTCTTTCTTTAATTCCTCAAACAAAACATCAGCTACTTTTCTGGTATTTCCGCTGTATGAATAATAGATTATCGCACTTTTCATTTGTTTACGGAATTTAAAATAATTTTAACTACTGTTTACTGTTTTTCTTTTTCTCTTCTTCCTCAAATATAGAAATTGTTCCATATTCTCCGTCAAAACCAGGCTTAATATTTACCTTACCTTCCCGCACCCTTAAAACTCCTTGAGCAACTTTTAAGGGAAGGCCTTTTAATAAGTCCTCTTCTGAGGCGCGTAATAATATCTCGAATTCTGTACCAAACTTTGCTATACAGCTGTGATAATCCCTCTCAACTGCTACTGAACCTTTTCCTACGCCTTTTGCCTCAGCAATTATTTCATCCAAAGGGATGAGCCTCTTAAAAGGTATGGGGTTTTCCGGCTTAAAACTTTCTGGCCGGTCTGCTAACTTTTCTATACGGTTTACTACGCCCACAGTAACAGGCTTGGCGCATTTAGGGCACCTGGCATTATACTCTTTTGTTTCTTTAGGATGCCACCTGATTCCGCAAAGCCGGTGCCCATCATAATGATACTTACCTTCTTGAGGAAAGAACTCTATGGTGTATAAAAATCTTTTTTTATCCTTAGTCTTCAAAACTTCCTGTATAGTTTTATAATCCAGCTCGCAATTAAAAACATTGGCTTCACGGCCTATTTTTTGCGGAGAATGTGAATCGCTGTTTGAGATTAAAGTAAGCTCATCCAGCGCTGAAAGCCGCCAATTCATTTCAGGATCCGAAGATAACCCTGTCTCCAGGGCAAAAATTTTGGACGTCTGTTCCTCAAAACAATCCTCTATTTTATCAAAGCCAGACATTGAACCAAAAAGGCTAAACCAAGGGGTCCAGCAATGCGCCGGCACAATCATACAGTTTTCATCAATATCAAAAACAATGCGGCTAAGTTCTGCCGCATCCAAGCCTAAGATCGGCCGGCCATCGCTAGTCAAATTTCCTAACCGGCCTAATCTTTCATTTATCCTGTCTGTTGTTTTAAAAGAGGGACTAAAAATTATATTGTGAATACGATAAGTCCTACCTTTCTTAGAATAAATACTGCTGACTTCTGTGGTAAGAATAAAATAAATGCCCTGGTATTTAAATAAACCGTTACCTAAATCTTCTAAGTTGTGCTTTAATTCTTCAAGCCACAAATGATGCGTCCAATCACCTGTGCCCATAAGGCTAACGCCTTTTAATTTTGCCCACTCGGCAATGTGCTGAATATCCATATTGCGGCTAGTTGCCCTTGAATATTTGGAATGAATATGAAAATCAGCTATAAATTCCATCGTAACTTACGCAAGGGGATCAGAGGAATTGCGTTATCCTCCGTAAAATGATGAATACACACCCTATAACGTCATTGCTGTCCAAATTAGCTGATAGAGTGTCATTCCCGCACAAGCGGGAATCCACGACGAGAAAAAATCTGGATACCCGCTGGAGTTTACCCCCGTGAAAACGGGGGCGGGTATGACAAATTTGGTAACAGTTCAGCGTTCAGAAGTAAATCAGGGTGTCATTCCCGCACAAGCGGGAATCCAGAAAGGATATGACAGAATGGATGCCCGTTTTCACGGGCATGACAAAAACGGGAAGCGAGAACTTCCGGAAGCTGAACTGTTACCAAATTTAATATCTCAAAATACATTTCGCGTCGATAAGTAACGTCTAATTTGGGCACGAGTGCTATAACGTTATAACGAATTTGTCCTCTTATAACTTATTTTGCCGTTAAAAATAGCATATTCAACTATGCCAGTTAATTTCTTACCCAGAAATGCGGAATTTTTGGACTTAGAAACAAAATCCTCTTTTTTAACCAGCCATTCCTTCTGAGGATCAATTATTGTAATATCCGCATCGCGCCTTAAGGTTAATGCCCCTTTGTTTACCCCTAAAATTTTTGCCGGGTTAAGGCATAATTTTTTCGCAAGGCCGAGCCAATCTAATAAACCTGTTTTTACAAGTTCTGCTATACTAACTGCTAATTCTGTCTGGAGGCCTATTACGCCGAATTCTGCGCGGTCAAATTCAATCTCTTTTTCATTTTCAGTATGCGGGGCATGATCTGAAGCTATTACATCTATTGTTCCATCGCATAAACCCTGCCTTATTGCCAACACATCCTCTTTTGCGCGCAGCGGCGGATTCATCTTGAAATTTGTGTCAAATCCCAGAACCTCTTCCTCAGTTAAAAAAAAATAATGCGGACAGGTCTCAGCTGTCACCTTAACCCCCTTCTTTTTAGCCTGAGCAATTATTTCTACTGATTCCTTGCAACTTATATGGGCAATATGAATAACCGCGCCTATTTTTTGCGCAAGCCTGATATCCCTGGCTACCCTTTTATATTCAGATTCTTTAGATATCCCTGCCAAGCCCATACGCGTAGAAGTCAGGCCTAAATTAACCACGCCCTTCAAAGAAAGCATCTTATCTTCGCAATGGCTGATGACTAAAAGATTCTGTTTTTTTGCCTGCTTTAATGCCTCAAGCATAAGCCTGTCATTATCTATGGATGCGCCATCATCAGAAAGAGCAATCGCGCCTTCTTTTTTTAGTTTTGCGAAATCCGCCAGTTCCTTTCCTAATCTACCCATAGTAAGTGCGCCGCAGACAAACACATTTGCACAGGCTGTCTTATAAATAATTTCCTTAAACAGTTTAATATTTTCACCCAAGTCCATTGCCGGATTTGTATTGGGCATAGCAAGAAGGCTCGTAACCCCGCCTCTAATCGCTGCATTTGTCCCGGTTAAAACTGTCTCTTTATCTTCCCTACCGGGTTCTCTTAAATGCACATGCATATCCACAAGCCCGGGCAGAACAATTTTTTCAGAGGCATCAATAATAGTATCGGCTTCTGTCTGTATATCCTGGCTAATTTGCAATATTTTGGTATTCTCAATTAAAACATCACAAATCGCATCCAAATTATTCGCCGGATCAATTACCCGGCCGTTGCGAATTAATAATTTCATTAATTTCCTCTAAGGCGTCCACCCGCGCGCGCGGTGCACGTTCACGTGCACCGCGAGGGTGAAGGTGCCTTCTACTGTGCCTGCGCTACCAAAAACAACACTGCCATTCTTACTGCAATGCCATTGGTTACCTGCTCTAATATCACTGAATTCAGGCCGTCTGCGACTTCACTGGATATCTCAATTCCGCGATTAATCGGCCCGGGATGCATTACAATAATATCTTTCTTGGCCTTTTGCAGCCTTTCTTTGGTGATCCCAAAATTCTTAAAATACTCTAATTGCTCAGGAAATGCCGCTAATTCGTCCCGCTCAAACTGCATCCTTAAAACATTCACTGCATCCGCATTTCTTAAGACTTCATCAATATCGCCTAAAACCTTAACTCCCATCTGCTCTATTGCCGGAGGTATTAACATTTTAGGCGCGCAAACTACTACCTTAGCCCCTAATTTAGTCAGGCCCCAAATATTTGAACGCGCAACCCTGGAATGCGCAATATCCCCTATAATAGCTACATTTAAGCCTTCTATCCTGCCTAATTTCTCTTTTAAGGTGAAAATATCAAGGAGCGCCTGGGTAGGATGCTCATGCCAGCCATCCCCGGCATTTACTACGCTTATGTTAAGATGCCGCGCCAGCAATACCGGCGCCCCTGAATAATTATGGCGCATTACAATAATATCTGCTTTCAAGGCCTGAATATTTAAGCCGGTATCAATAAGGGTCTCTCCTTTTTTTACGCTTGAGGCCTCTGTGGCAATATTAATAACATCCGCAGATAATCTTTTTGCCGCTACCTCAAAAGAAACGCGCGTGCGCGTGGAAGGTTCATAAAATAAATTTACTACTGTTTTCCCACGCAGGCTAGGAACTTTTTTAATCTCACGGCTTGAAACCTCTTTAAATGATTCAGCGGTATCTAAAATCAAGCCTATTTCTTCTTTGCCTAACTCTTCTAACCCTAAAAGGTCTTTACGCTGCCAAGTCATTTTTATTATATCAGTTCATGTCCGTCTTATTCTTTCTCTACAATAACCACCTCGTCAACTCCATCAACTTCTTCTAGGCGCACTTCAATAGTTTCTTTTTGCGAAGTAGGAATATTTTTCCCGACATAATCAGGCCGGATGGGAAGTTCCCTGTGCCCGCGATCAACTAACACAACAAGCTGAATAGAACTGGGCCTGCCAAAATCTATTAAGGCATCTAAGGCGGCCCTGATAGTCCTGCCGGTATATAAAACATCGTCTACCAAAACCAAATTTTTAGCGGTAATATCAAACTCTATCTCTGTCTTACGCACAATAGGGCCTGTGGCTTTGTCTATCGGAAGGCAAACCACGGCCTTCTGGCCTGTGGCAATAAGTGCAAGGTCATCTCGATAAAGGGTAATGTCTAAAGCCCCTATTAAAACACCTTTACCTTCTATTTTTTTTATATATCCTGCCAAGCGCTGTGCCAGATAAACCCCGCGGTTTCTTATCCCCACCAAACACAGATTTTCAATACCCTTATTTCTCTCCAAAATCTCATGGGCAATGCGTTGTAACGCCCTTCCAATTGTACCTGTATCTAATATCCTTGCCTTTGTCATTTTAGACACTGAACTCCCTTTAACCCAGAATTTACATTAGGATTTCGGTAAAATGTCTCTAACTCTTTGCCAT
>JASEHM010000043.1 GCA_030018895.1 Candidatus Omnitrophota bacterium | reverse complement strand
ATTTCGCGTCGATAAGTAACGTCTAATTTGGACACGAGTGATAAAGTATATTAAACCCCAAGCAGATTAATAAAAGTCTTTGGTTCAAGCAGGGTAATTTCACTGTCATTTTCAAGAAACCGGCTGACATCATTTCTGACTTTTACCCAATCCAGAATCTCAATGGTTTTTTTAATTTTTGATTTCCAATTGCCGACAGTAAGATTAACCGGCTTCTTGAATGTTTGAGCCATAGCGTTATTGAGCATAATAAAGTTTGGCTCTAGACCTTTAAATTTTGTTAAATACCATAAAAAATCATACCAATCCCTGCCCTTAGCATATTCACGGCACAAAAGCGCATGCACTTTACCGGCAAATAATGAAGCTAAATCATAGTGCATTATGTAAAACATGAAATTTGAATTATACACACTACTGATTTCAATTCCGCCTGGAGGCGGATTAGAATCAACCTCTATCTTAATGGCAATTTTTTGGCCCTTTATTTGACTCAGACCGGTTTCAAAGAGAATACTTGAGAATTTCAGCAAAGCGCTGTGCACAGGCCGGCTATCATCATATTCAATCTCTAAATCATATCCTGCTAACTTAAACTCCTGCAAGATATTCTTTGCCATATCGGTAAAGTTATAATTCTTAGCTCTGACTGACAAACTAAAATCAATATCTTCAGAAAACCGCCTGATTTTATAAATAAACCGCAAAGCGGTCCCGCCTGTAAAAACAAGGTTTTGATAAAATTTATTTTTATAGATAATATTAAGAAAATACGCCTGCAAATACTCCCTGATATGGTTAAGATTTTGGTTTTGCGTCAGATTAGCGTCAATAATCGACTTAATGTAATCTTTCATTTAAGTATTTTATGCCTCTTTTTCCCTGATTTGATAAAATCGGTAAATAACCTGGCAATATCATTGGTTCTTTTATTATATCGGCGCCTAAATTCATTGAAACGTTTTAAATTTAACCTTTCAAGATTTTGAAACCTATAGGCCTCAAATCCAGCCTCTTTTGCGTCCATATCTTGATGAAAATAAAAAAAATCCAGGATCGCCTTCTCAGGATAGGCAATAAAATAATCCTGTCCTTGATCAGTTGTTTTAGTAAATCCGAAAAAAAGGTTTTCTTTAATTGAGCGATATTCAAAAACCCCCAAAGAAGACCTAAACCTTGTTGTTTTCTTGGTTGAAACAGAAGTATAAACCGTTGCTGCTTCCGGGATCAAGTCATATTGACTCAAGGCATACTCAAGGCTGATATACGATGGCGAAATGAGAAAGTTTGAAATAAACCCCATAGATAACGGCTGCTTTCTAAAATCATTACTCAAAACATAAACCCCGCGCTTAAGCAGAATAAGGTGCCCCTGTCTGCGCCAATATCGCACCTGACAACGAATATTCTGCGGATCCTCGCCAAGCAAAGAAAAGGTTGAGGAATCAATGACCTGATCCTTACTGTATCTTTTAATAAATTCTGTAAATTTCATTTCTTTATATATTAAATTTTATATATCTACAGAAATAAGTATACCGTATTAAACGCACCCTGTCAAGCCATAATTAATGGCTCTCTGTACTTATCAAAAAATAGCTCCTGGTCCTCCTAGGCGAGCCTTAAATCACGGGGATTATCTAAAGAAACATACTGGTGGGTTTTTTGAAAAAGATGCGCAAGAAGCGTAGACTTTCCTGTTTGACGCATTCCGATTAAAACTAAAATGCGAAATTGACTCGCGGCTTTCTTGAGAACGTTTTCTATATTTCGCGGATAATACTTCATGGCAAAAGTATACAATACAAATATGATTTGTCAAGTTGATTATGTATTCCTCAAAGTTCCCTCATACCTCAAGTAAGATTTCTAGTACACTGTGACACAAATTATTGACATTCTGTCATTCCCGCGAAAGCGGGAATCCAGAGTTCTGGATCGTCCGGTCAAGCCGGACGATGACATTAGAAATTAATGTTACAGTGTACTAGTAACAGTTCAGCGCTCAGAAGTAAATCAGGGTGTCATTCCCGCGCAAGCGGGAATCCAGAGAGGGTATGACAGAATGGATGCCCGTTTTCACGGGCATGACAAAAACGGGAGGCGAGAACTTCCGGAAGCTGAACTGTTACGATTTCTCACTCCTCCTGCTGCCAACAAACAGAGGCCCGATTAAGCGCAGCAATTAAGCCAAGCATGGCCCAGAAAAGAACACTCAACTGAAGGGAATATAACTGTGTGTCAAAAAAACTATGTATAAGGAACCCAAAGACTCCGCAGACTAAGCCTAAAAGCAAAGGGTCCTGTTTTTCCCTAAACGTCTGGACGCCTTTTGATAAAACCACAACTAAGAAACTTAGGAAGCTTAACAAGCTAAATATCCCTGTCTCTGCCCAAACCTGTAAAAAAGAATTATGCGCATATTGAATTTGTAAAGGCATGGACATATATTTAGAAAAAAGGTTCATAAAAGTACCAACTCCTTTTCCCAAAAAGGGATTCTCCTGAATCATTTTAAAAGCGCTTTGCCAGATAGTAAACCTACCTGCGTCCCCTCCCTCTTGAAAAATAAACATAAATCTTTCTCTAATTAAAGGCACTAAACATACGCTGATAAAAAACACCGCAACAATAAAAAGCGGTATTTTGCGCCTTTCTGATAAAAACATCATCAGTAACAGAGAAAAGAAAATCCCTAACCAGCTGCCGCGCGAAAAAGTCAAAAAGAGACAGATCCCCGCTATAGCCGTTAAAAAATAGAGAACTGATCTAAGTTTCTTATTCTCTTGATAAATTAAAAATCCTAATATCAAAGAAATAACTATAACCAGATAACTGCCAAAACTATTATAGTGCCCGAAAGAGGCGCTTATGGCGCTTGGGCCGCTGTCTACCTTAATCAATTCCTTGTGTTTTAAAAAATCATAAATAAAGAACTTCTGCCAAAGCCCGTCAATGCATACCAGTATGGCCATAAAAAGAAAAAGATAGGCTGCAATGTATATCTTTTTTTTGTTATTTAAAGTATCTTCTATTAAAATAAATATTAATAGATATTCCAGCCATTTAGCAATTAAAGCCTCAAGCCCCCTGGCAAAATATGGCCCGCTGTTAAATAAAGAAAGCGCGCTAAACATAAAAAAGAGCAGAAGTAATAGATGCGGTGGTGTAAGCAGAAATTTAAAATCCGGCTTAATAACTTTTTTTATTAAAAACGCTGCCAAGGCTAAACCAAAAAAGATTTCAATAGCAGCCTTTGATATAGGAATAAAAAAAATCATCCCATATAGGCTATACTCTAATATATAATCGGAAATTTTTAATACCTTTCCCTTCATTTAGTATGCCCCTTTTCCTTTCAAAACAGCTGGTATTGTCCACCATAAAATTTTTAAGTCCAGCCCCAAAGACCAATTATTAATGTACCAACTATCCCACTTTACCCAATGCCTAAAGACAAGGTCTGAGCGGCCATTAATCTGGGCTAGTCCGGTTATGCCCGGCTTTATATTTAACCTTAAAATATATTTATTCTCTATCCTTTCGCTTTCCTCCACAGGAAAAGGCCTTGTGCCAACCAAGCTCATATCCCCTTTTAACACATTAATTAACTGCGGCAATTCATCAAGGCTGTATTTTCGCAGAAACTTTCCTAATTTCGTTATACGCGGATCCTGTCTTATCTTAAATATCGGGCCATCAACCTCTGACCTTCCCTTTAATGATTCCTTATAGCTATCCGCGTCATAAATCATTGAACGAAACTTATAAAAATTAAAAACCTTACCCTTTCTGCCGCAACGTTTAGAAATATAAAAGATAGGACCAGGGTTATCTAGTTTAATCAAAAAAGCAATAACTAAAAACACAGGAGATAGCAATAATAAACCCCCGCCAGCTAACACTGCGTCAAGGAGCCTTTTTATGACGCCTTCTGCGCCATGCGTCTTTCCCTGCGAATAAGTGATTAATGGGATGAAACCGAGATAATTCAGGCCTACCCTTCTAAAAGGAAGGTTAAAATGCTCTGCTGCTATCCTTATTGATTTTCCTAGTTTTATCCCTTTTAAAATTATATCTGAGACAACCTTTCGCTCAGAAGGGATAGTTACAAAAATCTCATCAATAAAGTATTTCTTCACATTATCCTCTAAATCACTTATCCTGCCTAAAACCTTATAGCCACCTACAGCAGTTATTTTTACATCATCAAGAAAACCAATTACCTTTAGGCCTAAATATGAGCTGCCCTTGATTTGTTCAAGAAGCTCAAGCCCTATTTTGCCTGCGCCTACAATTAAAACATTGCAATTAAAATATCCTTGACGGATGAGATGCCTTACATAGATCCTTTTAAACATCCGCCAAATAGAAACACCAAATAACAATAAAAACGTAGACTCAATAAAAACTAAACGGGAAAAGACATCTATTTTAAGGCCAAAAATAAATAACGCAGCCAGAATACAAGAAAACAATACGCATTTACATACCATCCGCCATTCATAAATTATACTTAAGGAGCGGTCAGTGAAATAAAGCCGGTAATTATTCAAAAAGAAAATAAGGACTATCCCCCAAAAAACAAACACCTGGCTATAAGCCTTTATGCCTGATAAACCAAAAGGAATTAGATTAGAATTAAGCCTATAGGCAAGGCAAAAACACAGGCTTATAAAAAATAAATCAATAATTAAATAGACAGCGCGTATTTTTCTTTTGTCTTGATACATAGTTTAGCTTGATTATTCTACCACAACCTGCGCCGCTTAAAAGGGAAAATCCCTAAAAAAAACTCCAACACAATATAATATACAAAAAGGGTGTTATTCACCAGATACCTGCGCCATAATCTTTTTGGTTCTGTGACTAAACGAAAGAGCCATTCAAGCCCGCATTCCCTCATCCAGGCCGGCGCCTGCAGCTTAACCTCTGCTAAAAAATCAAATGCCGCGCCAATACCGACCATCACCGGAGCATTAAGCCTTTCCCTGTTTAGGCTCATCCAAAAATCCTGCTTAGGGGATCCTATTCCCACCCATAGAATATCCGGCCTGGCGCTATTAATCATATCAATAATCTCTTTTTTTTCAGGTTCTGCCTTTTTAAGGAAAGGCGGGCCATACATCCCGACAATATCAATACCTGGAAATCTCTGTTTTAGTTTTTCTCTTAAACTACAAAGAGTTTTTTCATCTGCGCCATAAAAAAAATGGCGATATCCCAAAACCTGCCCCTTATCGCAAACCAAAGACATCAATTCCGGCCCATAAGTGCGTTTTTTATTCTTATAGCCCTTAAGCCTGCTTATCCAGACAAGCGGCATCCCATCAGCCGTAACCATAGCCGCAGAATTAATAATCTCTTTATAAGCCCTATCCCTCTGACAATCACAAATAGTTGAAACAGGGGCAACGCAAACATAAACCCTTCTTCTCTCTTTTATCCATTCGCCGATTTTTTGAAAAGCCAGCCCAAGATTCAGCTCACTAACCCCCACACCTAAAATATTAATTCTATCAGAAAAAACTCCCGCCATAATACTCCTAATTTGTCAGAGGCTCAGAAATACGTCTATCATAGAGGCCCCGTATTTTTCTAAACTATAAACCTCCTCAAACCTCCTCCGATTCAACGTTCCCATTAACTGGCGCTGCTCTTTATTCTGCAGTAATGCCATAACCTGGTCAGCTAATGCCCGGGCATTGCCTTTTTCAAACAAAAACCCGTGGTTTTCATCAGGGATGATTTCCGGAATAGCGCCTTCTCTTGAAGCCACAATAGGCAGGCTCTCAGCCATTGCATGCAAAAGGACAAGCCCAAACACATCTCTTAAGGTTGGAAACATAAACACATCTGCCCCGCGAAAAATCGCGGTCCGTTCATGTAAATCTTCCACATAACCCAAATAACGCACACGGCAAGAATATTCTTTTTGCAGTCTTTCTAATTGAAGGGCAACCTCATTGTTTTCAATCGGGCCGCCAAAAGTTACCATAGTATTTCTACAAGCTTTAAGAATTTGCGCTACTGCCTCAAGCGCGACAAAAACTCCTTTTGACCGGCTCATATGGGAAAAATACAACACATTTAAGAAATCACCTGTTGGCTTATTGGGTTTTACATCTAAAATAGCTGTATCTTCCACAACACCCGGGACAATAAAAATCTTTGCCATATCCATAAGCCCCTCATAAGACAGGCGCGCGCGCGCGCCCATAACAATACTGCCGGTTGCGTGCCTTAAGATCCAGGTTAACATAGCGCGCTGCCAAGACGACAGGCTTTTATACAGTTCGCGCACGTATTGGCCGTGATCATGAAATACGAAACGACAGCCAAATGCAATACCTGTTGAACAAAATAAAAAATCCTTTGAAAACGGCATGCGGTAAAAACTGCTGTTATAAAGCACATATTGCGGCCGCCAAAAAACAATAACGCAAATATACTGAAAATAATATTTCACCATCTTAAGAATCTTTTTAATTGTAATCTTTTTATTAGTCTGATATGACCAGAAATGCATATTAAGAAAACGAACCTGCATCTTTGCGGGGAAAGAAGATTCCATCAGCATTTTATACATAACGCTATGGCCAAAATAAGGCGGCGGCAGACAACCGCAAACTAAAACTTTAGGCTTGGCATTATTGGCTACAATCTCTTTCGGGTTTAATTTTGGCATGCGTGTCATTATGCTTATTCCTTTATCTTATTATTAGCCGATCTTTTAGTTCTTTTAAATATCCTAATATCGCGCCCCAGAGCGCCCAAAAAGGAATAGCGTTATACGGAAACTCTAAAATAGGTAAAAAGTTAGCAGCGATTAACCAATTAATCAAAATAGAGCATAATAATATGCCTGATAAGGAGTTAAGCGCGATAAAGCTCTTTATCATACGGTAAAATTGCCATATTAAAAAGCCTATCAAAGCAACACCTAAAATACCTGCGCGATAAATCATATTCAAATAGGAATTGTGCGGCTCAATCCATCCATCTCTTTCCCAATCAGCGTTTCCCAAATTCATAATTTCCAAACTCTCAGAACGCAAAGGCTTCCCAAAGGAAAAACCCAGAACAGGCCTGTGTAGGAAAAGCTCAAAAATCATATCCCGCCAGATAAGAAGCCGAAATACCGCATTGCCGCAAGCAAGTTCCGCATTTCTTTCTCTCGCGATTAGTTTATTAAGGGATTCTCCTTGAGCTGTTTGTAACAGTTCAGCTTCCGGAAGTTCTCGCCTCCCGTTTTTGTCATGCCCGTG
>JASEHM010000042.1 GCA_030018895.1 Candidatus Omnitrophota bacterium | reverse complement strand
TTCCCGCTTAAAGATTGCGGGAATGACACTCTAACAGCTAATTTGGACAGCAATGGAGAAATATAATGGATAAGTTGATAGTTAAAGATGTTGATTTAAAAGATAAAACGGTTTTAATGCGGGTAGATTTTAATGTGCCGCAAGACGCGGCTTTAAATATTACTGATGATACGCGTATAAAGGCGGCCGTACCTACGATAAAATATGTGCTGGAAAATGGCGCCAGGAGGCTTGTGTTAATGAGCCATTTGGGCAGGCCAGATGGCAAGCGAGTTGATAAATATAGCTTAAGGCCTGTGGCGCAGAGATTAAGCGGCCTCTTAGGCGAAGCAGTGAATTTCTTAGATGATTGTGCGGGAAATGAGGTGAAGAAGGCAATTGATTCTTCAAAAGAAAGGGTTATCCTTTTAGAAAATTTAAGGTATCATCCGGAAGAAGAGGCAAATGATGCTGATTTTTCTAAACAACTTTCCTCTTTAGCTGATATATATATTAATGACGCCTTTGGCACAGCGCATCGCGCCCATGCCTCTACAGAAGGGGTTACCCATTATTTAAAGGCAGCAGCAGGCCTTCTTTTAGAAAAAGAAATTAAATATTTAGGGGATGCTTTAATAAATCCCGTAAGGCCGTTTGTGGTTATATTAGGAGGCAGTAAGGTTTCAGATAAAATAGGTGTGATTGAGAATTTGCTTCCTAAGGCCGACTGTATTATTATCGGCGGCGGCATGAGTTATACCTTTCTTAAGGCCCAGGGAAAGCAAATAGGAAATTCAAAATTGGAGAAGGAAAAAATAGATCTGGCAAAAAATATTTTAGAAAAGGCAGAAGAGCTAAAAAAAGAAATCCTGCTTCCTATAGACCATGTGGTGGTAGATAATATTGCTAAAGATGCTCGTTATGAAGTTGTGGGAGAAATTATTCCGGATGGCAAAATTGCAGTGGATATTGGGCCAAAAACAATCGCGTTATTTAAGGATAAGTTAAGACTTGCAAAAACTATTGTTTGGAACGGGCCTTTAGGAATTTTTGAGATGGATGTTTTTAGTAAGGGGACTGAAGAGATTGCTGAGTTTATTGCCTGCCTTAAATGTGTCTCTATTATTGGCGGCGGCGATACAGCAGCAGCAGTGAGTAAATTTAAACTGGAAGATAAAATGACGCATATCTCAACCGGCGGCGGAGCATCTTTAGAGTTCTTAGAGGGGAAAATATTGCCGGGGATTGTAGCATTAACAGATAAATAGCTGAGGAGTGTGCACAATTTATGCTTTGTCATTGCGAGGGACTGCGAGCCCTGCACCATACGGTGCAGGGCGAAGCAGGACCGAAGCAATCCCGTTTTTGAGATTGCTTCGCTTCGCTCGCAATGACACACGTTTTACCATTGCGACACAGTCTGAATGACACAAAAGGCTATTATGACACAGCCTGAATGACGAAAGAATTGTGTACACTACTCAATTAATTATACAAGAAAGGAGAACTAAGCATGAGTTTTGATTTTTTGATTTTGGCGCCAGTAGGTTCGATAGCCGCGCTTTTGTTTGCCGCGTATCTTGCAGTTTCTATTCTTAAAAAAGACCAGGGCAATGAAAAAATGAAAGAAATTGCCTCTGCAGTCAAAATTGGCGCAAGGGCCTATCTTAAAAGACAGTATGTGTGTGTGTCTGTGTTTTTCGCGGTTGTATTTACTATTCTTTTAATTCTTGCGCTTAAAAATTATTTAGTTATTTTTGTGCCGTTTGCTTTTTTAACCGGAGGTTTATTTTCCGGTTTATCCGGCTTTATCGGAATGACTATTGCTACTGAGGCTTCAAATCGCACTGCATCTGCAGCAGGCAAGAGCCTAAACTCAGGCCTTAGGGTTGCTTTTTCAAGCGGCGCAGTTATGGGGCTGGTGGTTGTAGGATTAGGGCTCTTAGATTTAAGTATTTGGTATTATTTTCTTAATTGGTATTATTCAACTCATCCGATTCCTGTCGGGCTTGATAAGATTACTGCGATAACCTCAACAATGCTTTGTTTTGGCATGGGCGCAAGCTCTCAGGCGCTTTTTGCCCGCGTAGGCGGCGGTATTTTTACCAAAGCCGCTGATGTAGGCGCTGACCTTGTTGGAAAAGTAGAGGCTGGAATCCCTGAGGATGATCCGCGTAATCCAGCAGTTATTGCTGATAATGTAGGAGATAATGTAGGGGATGTGGCAGGAATGGGCGCTGACCTTTATGAGTCTTATGTAGGCTCTATTGTGGCTACCTCTGCTTTGGGTGTGGCTGCAGGCCTGGGAATAGCAGGCGTAACAGTGCCTCTGGTTATGGCTGCAGTAGGGACTGTTTCTTCAATAATCGGCACTTTCTTTGTCCAAAGCAAGGAAGAAGCCAGTCAGAAAGTTTTACTGGCGGCATTAAGAAAAGGCGTTTTTATTAGTTCTGCCTTAGTGGCAGTAATTTCTTTTTTTCTAATTTGGAAAATATTGGGCTGGGAGCATATTCGTGTTTACTGGGCAGTGCTTTCAGGATTAATAGCGGGTATATTAATCGGCTTAGTTACTGAGTTTTATACCTCTAGCAGTTTTAAGCCTACCAAAAGTATTGCCAACGCTTCTGTTACTGGGCCAGCCACAGTAGTTATTGAAGGTATTGCTGTGGGCATGAGCTCTACTGCTATGCCGGTTATTATTGTGGGCGCAGCCATATTAGCTAGTTACTTTTTATCCGGTGGCGCGCATAATTTCAGTACTGGGCTTTACGGCATAGCTATATCAGCAGTAGGGATGCTTTCTACCTTAGGCATTACCCTGGCTACGGATGCTTATGGCCCGGTAGCAGATAATGCCGGAGGCAATGCCCAGATGGCAGGCCTTGGCCCTGAGGTGAGGAAAAGGACTGACGCATTAGACGCATTAGGTAATACTACAGCTGCCACAGGCAAAGGTTTTGCTATTGGCTCAGCTGCTTTAACTGCTTTAGCATTAATTGCCGCTTACAAAGATCAGGTAGCATTATATGGAAAAGAAATGAATTTAAGCCTGATGAACCCGGCTATTTTAGTAGGGTTATTTATTGGCGGAATGATTCCATTTTTCTTCTGTTCTATGACTATGTCCGCAGTCGGAAGAGCCGCAGGCAAAATTGTAATAGAAGTACGCAGGCAATTTAAAGAAATAATAGGGCTTATGGCTGGCACAGCAAAGCCTGATTATGGCCGTTGTGTAGAGATTGCCACAATTGCCGCGCAAAAAGAAATGATTATGCCTTCTTTGCTTGCCTTAATTGCGCCTTTGGCAGTCGGCCTTTTAATTGGCGTAGAGGGCCAGGTAGGGTTTCTAACCGGAGCAACTGTAAGCGGCTTTGTCCTGGCAATAATGATGGCTAATTGCGGCGGAGCCTGGGATAATGCCAAAAAATATATAGAAGAAGGTTATCACGGCGGCAAAGGCTCGCTTAGTCATAAGGCAGGGGTTGTAGGCGATACTGTGGGAGACCCATTTAAGGATACATCCGGGCCAAGCTTAAATGTTCTTATTAAGCTTATGTCTATGGTTTCTATTGTGTTTGCCTCTTTCGTCATAAAAAACACCCTTTTTAAATAATAGAATAAAGGGGACGGTTCTATTTTTCTCTAACTTTCTGTTACAGAATAAAGAAAAATAGAACCGTCCCCTTTATTAGTCCCCGT
The DNA here is from genome assembly GCA_030018895.1 of Candidatus Omnitrophota bacterium. Taxonomy (GTDB): domain Bacteria; phylum Omnitrophota; class Gorgyraeia; order Gygaellales; family Profunditerraquicolaceae; genus CAKKQB01. Next base: position 3,690 of record JASEHM010000042.1, on the reverse strand, counting down.
TATTACTATGGATGACATGGAACTTGTCGCAAGATGCGTAAAGAGAGACAAGCAAGCCTGGGACGAATTCTTAACTAAATATTCTCGCCTCATATATAACTACATTCACAGCGTTTTAAATACCAAGGGTTATTCTTTTTCAGCGCAGCACGCCAGTGATATCTTTCAGGATATTTTTCTTTCCTTAACCAAAGACAATTTTAAAAAATTATCTACCTTTAAAGCCAAAAATGGCTCTAGTTTCGCCAGTTGGTTAAGGCAGGTTACGATTAATTTCACGATAGATTATTTGCGTAACTTTAAGCCCGGCCTTTCGCTAGATAATGAAGTTGAGGATGATTTTACGCTATTAGATGCGCTTAGAAATGACAGTTTGCATATAGGTAAGGTTTTAATAAAAGAAGAAGAGGTTGGGCAGCTGGAGGATTGCATTGAAAGGTTAAATACAGATGATAAATATTTTTTGGAATTATTTTTTAATCAGGGATTAAAACCAAATACATTAAAGGAGCATTTCAGGGTTTCGCGTTCAGCTATAGATATGCGTAAAACCCGGCTCATTGATAAGCTACGGGATTGCTTTAAGACAAAAGGTTTTCAGTTAGATTTTTGAAGTTTTTACGTCTATTATATTAGAGAAGGAGTAAGTATGCAGGATAGAGAAGGGTTAATTAAAAGGGTTTATAAAAGATGGAAATGCCTCCAGCCAAAGCCGGAAACCAGTCATTTGGACGAAGAGGCTTTGGTGTGTTTTCTGGAAGATAGGCTTACTTTTCAGGAAAGTGATGAGATAAAGAAGCATTTGATTAACTGCGATGATTGCTGTGAGTTAGTCAGGCTTAGTTTAGAGACAGGTTCAGTTGAAGCATCGCTAGATTTGCCTGAAGGACTGCTTAACGCTATAAGAGGTTTAATTTTAGAGAAAGATAATATTGATTCTGTGTTAGAGATATTTTTAAGGCTTAGAGAAAAGGCCTTTGAGATAATAAATACTACTGGCGCTGTTATTCTGGGCCAGGAGCTGGTGCCTGCGTCAGTATTGCGCAGCCGGGGCCTTAGAGATTTTAAAGATGAGGTTGTTATATTAAAGGATTTTAAGGATATTAGATTAGAGGTTAAAATTGAAAATAAGCAAAGTAATGAATTTAACTTAATTATTAACGCAAAATGTAAAAAAACTCAGAAATCCATAAAAGCAATGCGGGTTTCTCTTTTTAAGGATGACTTAGAACTTGAGTCCTATCTTACAGATTTCGGTCAGGTGAGTTTTGAGCATGTATTGTTAGGTAAATACAAGGTTGTGATATCTGATATTGAAACCAAACTTGCCGCTGTGTTATTGGATATAAAGGTTTAAACCTAATGCAAAACCCGTTGGTTTTAGAGATATTTAAGCAGGATAAGGCGCTGAAAATGAGCCTCTTTGAACAAAAAGAGCTTGCTTCAACCTTAAGGCACTATAGCCAGCATGCGGTTTCATTTGGGGAAATTAATAAACTTTGCCAGGAGATAACATTTACTTTAAATAAGGCGAATAGAAATAGCGTTCTTGATTCAGCGGTATTTAAAAACTTGGTGAAAACAGGCCAACTCCTTTTTGATCAATTATTGACAAGGCCGGTTAAGGAAAGGTTAAAATCAACCCATGATATAGATTTGATTCTTTTTTTAGATGAAGAATTGATTAATATTCCATGGGAACTGCTTTACGACGCAGATAATTTCTTAAGCCTTAAATTTAATCTGGGCAGGTTAGTAAGGACTGAGAAAGAGGCTTTAAGAATTCAGTACCGCGCCTCTTTAAACGTTCCTAAAATGCTTATTTTAGCAGATCCTACCAATGACTTAAGATCTTCTTATCTTGAAGGCGTTAATATTAGAAATCAGTTTGACAGAAAGAGGTCCAATATACACATTGATTTTAAATCTACCCGTATAGACAAATCTTATGTAAAGAAAAATTTCAGCGACTATGACATTGTGCATTTTGCCGGCCACTCTGAATTTCAGTTGAATAATCTTGAAAAAAGCGGTTGGCTTTTAAGCGATGGGATCTTTAGCATTCAGGAGATTCTTGCTATGGGCGCTACTGTTTCTTTGCCTGCTTTGGTATTTTCTAATTCCTGTCAGGTGCCGGCCTTATTGCAAGACGAGCCGCTGGTTTTGCCGGATTATCAGGAAAAAAATTATACCTTAGCAGCTGCATTTTTGTTTTCCGGGGTCCGGCATTATATAGGCACGATACGCAAAATAGAGGATAAGGTCAGCTTTACCTTTGCCAGGTATTTTTACACCCATCTTATTCTGGGAAAAACCGTAGGCGAGGCAGTGCGCTTGAGCCGGCTTAAGCTGATTAAAGAGTACGGTATTACAGCTGTCTCTTGGGGGAGTTATCTTCTTTATGGAGACCCGGGTTTTGTCTTATTTAAACCGCTCTTTAAAAAATCTGTGCCCGGAGTCAAAATAAACCTTTCTCGTTACAAAAAACACCTCACCTGGGTTTTAGCTGCAATAGCCTTAGTATTTCTTTGCGTATTTTTGTGGGTTTGGCTGCCTACAGTAAATCCCAGCACTTATTTTTTGTTCTTGGAATCCAAAAAGTTTTTCCTTAAAGGCGCAAATCGTGATACAATCTCTTATTGCAGCCGCATAATCAAAAATGAGCCGTTATTTTTATCAGCTTACCCCTTGCTGGGAGATGCGTATCAGAGGATCGGCGATAAAGAGGATTCCTTGAAGTATTATTTTGATTACGCGCGTGTTAGCGAGAAAAGAAATGATAAAAATAACCTGGTTTCTGCCTATATCGGAATCGGCTGGATTTATCATCTGCAAACAGAATACAGCAAGGCGTTTGATTTTTATGAAAAGGCATTATCCTTAAGCCAAGAAACTAAAAACAAACTCAGCGAAGCTGATGTTCTGGGGAAATTAGCTGTGTGGTATATGGATAAAAAGAATAATGATAAAGCGCTTGAGTTGCTTACTAAAAGCTCAGAGATAAACCGCCAAAGACAGCACATCTTAAGGCACAGGTATAATCTGGCATGTGACTATTTTAACCTGGGGTTGTTATTTACTAATAAGGCTGACCTTGCAGCTGCAAAGGATTTTTATGAGAAGAGTTTTGATTTATTTACCAGGCTTAAGCTTAAATATGAGTTAAGCGATTATTATTTTAATATCGGCGAGATTTACAGTTTTCAGAAAGAATACCAAAAGGCCCTGAATTGTTATATGAAAGGCCTGGATATAGATTTGGCATGGGGACATAAACCGAATATTGCCGGCGATTACAACATGATCGCTGAGTTGTATGTAGAGATGAATAATCTATCTAAGGCAGAAGAGTTTTTTAAGCAGGTTGTTTCAGTTGCGCGCTCAATAGATGCTTCTTCTGAGCTGGCAAACGGTTATTATAATTTAGCCAAATTATATAAAAAATTGAACCGTAAAAATAAGGTCAGAGAATATCTGCGCCTAGCGCAGGAGATTTACAGAAAATTAGATTTAGAACGTTTTCAAAAAATAAAAGAAGAGTTTTTGGTTTTGAACGAGGAGTTTTAGCTGCAGGACATTTAAATATTGTGTAATGTTTAATGTGTAATCACTCGTGTCCAAATTAGACGTTACTTATGAGACTGTTGCAAAACGTCAAATTTTGCGTCATTCTGAGGCCAAAGGCCGAAG
>JASEHM010000041.1 GCA_030018895.1 Candidatus Omnitrophota bacterium | reverse complement strand
AAAAAGATTGATATTAATCTAGATCATATTCATATACTTGACCCAATAATGCAGATAGTTGAAGAATTAGAGAAGAGGATTGAGAATTTAGAAAAGAAAAAATAAATTCGCGGCAATTCGATATTTATTCGTGGTAATTCGATTCTTCATTCGTGGAAATTCGTGTTAAAAAAAATGCCAATCTATATTTACAATTCCCTTTCCCGCAAAAAAGAAGAATTTATACCATTAAACCCTTTAAAGGTTAATATTTATACCTGCGGGGTTACGGTTTATGATGAAAGTCACTTAGGCCATGCCAGGAGTCTTTATGTCGGGGATGTAATCAGGAGGTATTTAAAATACCGCGGATACAGGGTTAGATTTGTGCGTAATATTACTGATATAGATGATAAGATTATTAAACGCGCTAATGAGCTTAAAATTAGTTGGCAGGAATTGGTTAAAAAATATATAGACAGCTATTTCAAGGATTTGGCTATTTTAGGCATTGAAAAAGCTGATTTTGAGCCGGCTGCAACGGAAAACATCCCGGATATGATTAAAAGCATAAGTGTCTTGATTGAAAAAGGTTTTGCTTACTTAGCAGGAGGAGATGTCTATTTTAATGTAAGGAAGTTTCTTGAGTACGGTAAGTTATCCGGGCAAAATATAGCTCAAATGTCCACAGGTGTAAGAATTGAACCAACGGAATTTAAAAAAGACCATTTGGATTTTGTCTTATGGAAAAAATCAAAACCTGAGGAACCATATTGGGACAGTCCTTGGGGAGAAGGCAGGCCTGGCTGGCATATTGAGTGTTCTGTTATGAGTATGAAATATTTAGAGTGCGAAACATTAGATATTCATGCCGGAGGAAGGGACTTGATTTTTCCGCATCATGAAAATGAAATTGCCCAGTCAAAGGCCTTAACCGGCAAGCCGTTTGCGAAATACTGGATGCATCATGGCCTGCTTACTATAAAGGGGCAGAAAATGGCAAAGTCATTAGGTAACTTTATAACGATTAAGGATTTTGCGCTTAGGTATCACGATGTTGATTTATTAAAACTTTTCTTTTTATCCGCGCATTATTCGCATCCGATAGATTACAGCGAGGAAAAGATAGAAGAAGCAAAAAAGGCGTTAGGGAGAATTTTAATCTTGATAGATAAAATAGAAAGAAAAAGGCCGGTAATTGATAATCAGAAATCCGCCTCAGAAATAGAAAGCTCTAAGGAAAGATTTATTCAGGCAATGGACGATGATTTTAATATGCCCCAGGCTCTGGCTTCTGTATTTGAATTAGTAAATCTGGCTAATAAGAATATAGATGATTTAGGTTTTGTTTTTAACGCAGAAAATACAATAAAAGAATTATTAGGCATTTTAGGGGTATCGCTTAAGGCAGGGTTGGGTGCGGGTGGCTTTGGGCTATCGCAGCAAGATAGCATTCTAACTAAGGAAGAGATAGAAGATAAAATTTTAGAAAGACAACAAGCGCGTAATAAGAAGGATTATGAGTTGGCGGATAAGATACGCAGAGAGCTGGAAGAAAAAGGAATAATATTGGAAGATACGCAAGAAGGCGCAGTATGGCGAAAGAGGCTATAATGAAAGGAAGATTTATTACGTTTGAAGGTTCAGAAGGCTGCGGTAAGAGTACGCAGTCTAAATTACTTTACCATTATTTAAAAGGTAAATATTATAAGGTTGTGTATCTTCGTGAGCCGGGCACAACGTTGATAAGCGAAAAGATAAGAGGTATTCTCCTGGATCCAAAAAACGATATTACGCCTGTTTCTGAGATGTTTCTTTATATGGCGGCTCGCGCTCAAGTAGTAGATAAGATTATTAAGCCGGCACTTTCTAAGGGAAACATTGTTCTTTGCGATAGATTTCTTGATTCTACTATTGCCTATCAGGGTTTTGGCTTGGGTATGAGTATTAAGATTATTAAACAGATAGGAGAAATCGCCACTTTTGGCATAAAACCGGATCTGACTATATTTTTAGATTTACCTGTTAAAAAAGGGCTTAAATGCCGTCAGAAATCAAGAGACCGTATTGAGAAGCGTTCATTAGCATATCATTGCCGTGTTCGTAAGGGTTATTTTAAATTAGCTGCTCTTGAGCCTGAGAGAATAAAAGTAGTAAAGGTAGAGGAGAGTATATCTATAACACAGAACAAGATAAGAGAGTTGGTTAGCCGGTTTGCCGGTTTGCCAGTTAGCCGGTGAGCTAGTTAACCGGCATACCGGCTCACCGGTACACTGGCTAACCTAAAGATATGTCTTTTCAAAATATAAAAGGTCAGGATAAAACTTTAGAGCTGCTTAAGGAATACATCAAAAAGGATAATCTGCAGGGCGGTTATCTTTTTACAGGGCCTGAGGGTGTAGGCAAGAAAATAACGGCAAAAGAGACAGCCAAAGTAATAAATTGTATGGAAGTCGCCTTTGATGCCTGCGATACCTGTATCTCTTGCAAGAAAATAAATAAGGGCACCCATCCTGATGTGCATATTTTTGAGGAGGAAGATTCAGAAATAAAAATAGAGTATATCAGGCAGCTCAAGAAGGAGATGTGGCTTAAGCCGTATGAAGCCAAGAAAAAAGTTTTTATTATTGATAACAGCCACAGGCTTAACTATTCTTCTTCCAGCGCCCTTTTAAAGATTTTGGAAGAACCGTCTTCTGATACTTTGATTATATTAGTCAGCAGTAAGCCCTCACTGCTTTTTAGGACTATTGTTTCGCGTTGCAAAACCTTAAAATTTTCCGCTTTTAAAAGGGCAGAGCTTGAAGGAATTTTAAAAAATGATTATCAGCTTGATGATGCTAGAGCGCATTTTTTGGCCTATTTTTCTGAAGGAAGGCTTGGGTTTGCTCTTAGGTTGAAGGAGGCAAATATTTTTAAAAAGAGGGACGAGACTATTGATAAGTTTTGTTTTTTTTCTGGCAGGAGGCCGCAAGATCTTTTTGCAGAGAATAAAGAAGAGGCGGCTGTTTCTTTGAATATACTGGTATCTTGGTTTAGGGATATATATATGATTAAGGCAGGGCTTCCTCAACAAGAGCTTATTAATCTTGACCGGGCGCAGGATTTGTTAAAAACAATGAATCGTTTTTCTTATCTCCAACTAAACGAGATTTTAAATACCGTATCAAGTTCAGCGTTGTATTTAGAGCAAAATATAAATTTAAAATTATTGTTTTCAAACTTATGGAAAACCCTATCTTTGTAAGGCTAAGAGATTCCGGACAGATTTTTTCTTATAGTATTTCGCCTTTGGCGTTAAAGGAAGGCGATGTGGTTATTATTGAGCATGACCGCGGTTTAGATTATGGCCAGATTGTTTTTAATAAGCGATGCCCTTTAGATAAAGCTTCTCAGGAGCCATTGAAGAAAATAATGCGCCTGGCAAGCAGCGATGATTTGAAGCAAATAGAAGAAAATAGAATAAAGGCAAAAGAGGCATCGAGTACCTGCAGTAAAAAAATAGAAGAGCATAAACTGCAGATGAAGCTTGTGCATGCTGAGTATTCATTTGACCGCAGCAAAATTATATTTTATTTTACCGCCAAAGAAAGGGTTGACTTCAGGTCTTTAGTAAAAGACCTGGCGAAGATTTTTAAGGCCAGGATTGAATTAAGGCAGATAGGGGTGCGGGATGAAGCTAGGCTTTTCAAAGGATTTGGCCCTTGCGGCAGAGAGTTGTGCTGCGCAAGTTTCTTGAAGGATTTTGAGCCGGTTACCATTAAGATGGCAAAAGAGGAGGGCCTGCCTTTAAATCCAACCAAGATGTCCGGGCTTTGCGGCAGGCTGATGTGCTGTCTTTCTTTTGAATACGGGTCTTATAAAATTTTATCTAAGGGACTTCCGCATGTAGGCGAACGAGTGCATATCCCGCAGGGAAAAGGAAAGATCCTTAGCGTAAATATATTTAAGCGCACAGCCGTTATGGAATTAGAAGATGGAACGCAGACAGAGGTGAGTTATAAGTGACAAGCAAAACGAGCATGCCAAATAAATTTTATATTACCACTCCCCTGTATTATGTTAATGCCTCTCCTCATATAGGACATTCCTACACTACTATCGCCGCTGATTGTCTTGCCCGGCGCATGCGCCGTCTTATCGGAGAAGACAGGGTTTTGCTTTTAACCGGCACAGATGAACACGGCCAAAAAATACAAAGGGCTGCTCTTGCGCAAGGTTTAAGTCCAAAAGAATTTGCGGATTTAACAAGCATTCAATTTAAGGAACTTTGGAAGACGTTAAATATCGCTTACAATGATTTTATCCGTACTACCGAGGAAAGGCATACAAAGACCGTCCAGAGGGTTTTAGAGATATTGTTTGAAAAAAAACAAATTTATTCGGCAAAATATGAGGGCTGGTATTGTGCGCCCTGCGAAACATTCTGGATGCAGACACAATTACAGGATTTAGTTTGTCCAGATTGTTTAAGGCCCCTTGAAAGGATTAACGAGACAAATTGGTTTTTTAAATTATCCGAACACCATGATTGGTTAATGGAATATATTAGGGGGCATGAGGATTTTATAAGGCCGGTGAGCCGGCATGAAGAGGTGCTGCGTTTTTTAGAGTTAAATAAACTGGAGGATCTTTGTATCTCCCGTCCTTTTGAGCGCCTAAACTGGGGCATACCTCTGCCTTTTAGCCCGGATCATGTAACCTATGTCTGGTTCGACGCTCTTATAAACTACATAAGCGCAGTAGGCAGTTTTGGGCCTCAAGGAAGATATGAATCTAAGTGGTGGCCTGCTGATTTACATCTTATTGGCAAGGATATATTAAGGCAGCATGCGGTTTATTGGCCGATTATGCTGCATGCTTTGGATCTTGCTTTGCCTAAGGTTATATTTGCCCATGGCTGGTGGCTTATAAATAAGGATAAGATGTCTAAGTCCCGCGGGAATGTAGTGAATCCGTTAGATATGGTTGATAAATTTGGTGTTGATACCTACAGGTATTTCCTGCTACGAGATGTCCCTTTTGGCTTAGACGGCAATTTTTCAGAGGAAGCCATTATTAAAAGATTTAATAGCGACCTGGCAAATGATTTAGGAAACCTTCTTTATCGGACGCTTACGATGATTGAAAAATATTTTGATGCTTCTCTTCCTCAAGGGGTGTCTATTACAGTTAAGGACGGCTATATAAATGCCATTGAGGAAAAACTTAAGAAACTGGCAGCGGCAGTTGGTGGGATTACCGATTGTAATTTTAGCTTGGTTCTTGAGGAGATATGGGAACTTATAAATATGGCAAATAAATATATTGAAGATACAAAGCCCTGGAATTTGTATAAAGAAAATAAACATGATGAGTTGAAAGAGTTTATTTTGGTTTTGGTAGAGGTGCTTAAGGAAACCGCCGATCAGATTTATCCCTTTATGCCGCAAACATCACTATCTATTATTGAACAGTTAGGCAAAGATAAGGTTAAAAAGGGGAAGCCGCTTTTTCCGCGCATAATTTAACCTGTAAGCCAGAGGCTTCTAGTACAATGTTCTTCGTAGACACCCATTGTCATCTTGATTTTCCGGAATTCAACCTTGATAGAGATGAGGTTATTGGGCGGGCAAAGGATCAGGGCATAGCATATATTATAAATATTGGCTCAAGCATGGAGAGCTCAAAGAGGTCTCTTGTATTATCTGAGCAATATGATTTTATTTTTCCTACAGTTGGAATTCACCCTCATGAGGCAGATAATTTTAATAAAGATATTGAGGCAGAATTTTTTGAACTAGCTATGCAGGAAAAGGTTAAGGCGATTGGCGAGATTGGCCTGGATTATTTTAAAAACTATTCTACCTGCGAAAATCAAAAGGTTCTTTTTTGTTCTTTAATCAGGTTGGCAAAGGAATTAAGCCTTCCGGTTGTAATACACAGCCGGAAGGCAGAGCCCGATATTTTAGAAATTTTAAAAAAAGCAATGCCAATAAGAGCTGTAGTGCATTGTTTTTCTGCGGATGAGTTTTTTCTTAAAGAATGCTTGAGTTTAGGATTTTTTATATCCTTTACCTGTAATATTACATATAAGAAAGCCGATAATTTAAGAAACTTAGTTAAGTTTACGCCTATAGAGAGGCTTATGCTGGAAACTGACTCACCTTTTTTAGCGCCGCAGGAATTTCGCGGCAGGAGAAATGAGCCGCTTTACGTAAAAGAGCTTGCGAGGGAAATTGCTTCTATTAAGGCAATGGAATTAGAAGAAGTAGCCATGATTACTACGGATAATGCGATAAGGTTTTTTAGATTACCACATTTTGTAGGCAAGGCATTATGAAATCTAAGGTTTCAATTGTAAGATGTAGTTCTTATCAAGAAGGTTTGGTTCATGAGTCAGTTAGGCGGGCTATAGATCTAATCGGCGGGATAACTAATTTTATAAAACCGCAAAGCCGCGTATTAGTAAAGCCCAACCTATTGATGGCAAAACCTCCTAGCGCAGGTATTGATACTCATCCTGAGATAGTGCGTTCTGTGGTAAAGATTTTAAAAAAAATTGGCTGTGAGGTTTTTGTCGGAGACGGTCCGAGTGTTTGGGGAAACCAGATTGAGAATGTGGATCTGGTTTATGAGGTATCAGGCGTAAAGCAAGTTTGCCAGGACGAAGGGGCAGCTTTAGTTAAATTTGAAAAGAAGATCTGGAAGAAAAATTTTCCGTTCACTAGCTGGGTTGATACTAGCGATTGTATTATAAACCTGCCTAAATTTAAAACGCATGATTTTACGCTTCTAACCGGAGCAATAAAAAATCTTTTTGGGCTCATCCCCGGGACATATAAAACAGAATTACATAAGAATTATTTTGATCCAAAAGATTTCTCCAAAATCTTAGTTGATATTTACGAAGAGATAAGGCCATGCCTTACGATTGTTGACGGGATTGTTGCTATGGAAGGCGATGGCCCGGCAACAAGCGGAAAACTGCGCAATTTAAATTTGTTACTTGCTTCTTCTGATTGCGTGGCCTTGGATAGCATACTGGCTTTAATTATGGGTGTTGCGCCTCTTGACATCTTGACTAATAAAGAGGCTTTAGGAAGAAATTTAGGCCAGGCGCAATTAGATTCAATTGAAATTCTTGGGGAGGAGCTCAGAGATGTAATGGGTGAGCCTTTTATGCTTCCTTCAACGTCTTTGATAAGGAAAATTCCCCGGCCAGCGCTAAAATTAGCCAAAAAATTAATAAGGTATTATCCTTATCTTGAGGCTAAGAATTGCCTTCATTGCCAGGCATGTATTGAGGCATGCCCTTTTCAAGCCATAAGCATGAAGAAAGAAAAGATAAATTTTAATTATTCTAAATGTAGCGCCTGTTTTTGCTGCCAGGAGGCCTGTCCTGCTCAAGCAATTAAAGTAAAGAGAAACTTGTTTGCAAAAATGATTGGCCTTTGATAAAAATACGAATTACCACGAATTAATTTAGCAGTGTGCATAATTCCTTCGTCATTCAGACTGTGTCGCAATTCGTGTTTTTCGTCATTGTGAGGAGCGAACGAAGTGAGCGGCGAAGCAATCTCCGACGGTGATAGAGATTGCTT
>JASEHM010000040.1 GCA_030018895.1 Candidatus Omnitrophota bacterium | reverse complement strand
GGGAATGACAGAATGTCAATAATTTGTGTCACAGTGTACTAGCAGCTAATTTGGATAGCAATGATTAATAATGATTAAGTACATTTTTTTAGGCATAGCTCAGGGACTGACTGAATTTTTACCTGTAAGCAGTTCAGGGCATTTGGTGATCTTGCAGAAGGCCTTAAATTTACAGGGGGATCAGCTTACACTGGCAGTTATTTTACATTTAGGCACAGCATTTTCTTTGGTGGTATTTTTCTTTAAGGACCTGCTTATGCTTTTTAGGAATTTTAAGCTGTTGTTATTTTTGTTTATAACTACTATAATCACCGGGATCATTGGTTTACTGGGAAAGGATTTCTTTGAGAGTTTATTTAATTCTCCTAAATTAGTCGGAGGTGCCTTACTGATCAGCGGTATTATACTTATTGCTACCAAAAAATTTATCTTTGGTGTAAGAGAAAAGCCTAGCTTTAAAGATGTGCTAATTCTGGGTTTTACTCAGAGTATTGCTATTATCCCGGGGATATCCCGTTCAGGCATTACGATTTCAACGCTTCTATTTAGAGGTATTAACAGAAGCAGTAGTTTTCGCCTCTCTTTTTTATTAGCCATACCAGTAATATTCGGAGCTGCCGTACTTGAAGCAAAAAAAGTAGGTTTTGCTTTAGGGCAAAATTTTGCGAGTTACTCAGGTGGCTTTATCGCGAGTTTCGTCACAGGATTTTTTAGCCTTTGGGTTTTAAGGAAGATTTTAGATAAAGCCAAGTTTTATTATTTTGGTTATTATTGTATTATTGCGGCTATAATTATTTTACTATTTATAAAATGAGCATTTTAGTATTAGGTACGGTTGCCTTAGATACAGTTAAAACGCCTTATGGCGCAAGAAAGGATATGCTTGGCGGTTCAGCCAGCCACTTTTCTATGTCAGGCCGGCTTTTTACTGATGTACATCTTGCCTCAGCCATTGGCAGAGATTTTCCTCGGGAATACCTTGGTTTCCTTAAGAAAAAAGGTGTAATCTTAAATTCGCTTATTCAGTCAGAAAATAAAACATTTAAGTGGAAAGGGGAATATAAAGGTGATTTAAGTTCTGCCCAGACCTTAAACACAGAATTAGGGGTGCTTTTGGATTTTAGGCCTGAGGTTTGTAAAGAAGAGCAGAAAATAGGGTATGTATTTCTTGCTAATATTGATCCTGATTTACAAAACCATCTTTTACAGCAGATGCGCTCTCCTAGACTGGTAGCCTTAGACAGCATGAATTATTGGATAAGTTGTAAACGTGAAGCACTTTTAAAGTTATTAAAGAAGGTTGATATATATACAGCTAATGATTGGGAAGCGAGAGAACTTTCAGGGAAGGCTAACCTTGTTTCAGCGGCAAAATACCTGCTTTCATTAGGCCCGAAGATGATTTTGATAAAGAAAGGCGAACATGGGGTTCTTGCGTATAGCAGTAAGTTTATCTTTTCTTTGCCTGCGTATCCAACTGATAAAGTAATTGACCCTACAGGAGCAGGAGATACCTTTGCCGGCGCATTTATGGGGTATCTGGCAAAGGTAAAGCTGATGAATGAGAAAAATATTAAAAAGGCTATTGCCTATGGCACTATTGCCGCATCTTTTAATATTGAAGGTTTTGGCCTTGAGAGGAGCAGCCGCCTTACCATTAATGATTTGGAAAATAGACTTGCCAAATTTAGGCAGTGTGTTTTATTCTGTAACAGTTCAGCGTTCAGAAGTAAATCAGGGTGTCATTCCCGCCCCCGTTTTCACGGGGGTAAACTCCAGCGGGAAGGGTTAGAGAGGGTATGACAGAATGGATGCCCGTTTTCATTGGCATGACAAAAACGGGAGGCGAGAACTTCCGGAAGCCGAAATGTTACCTTATTTTAAACAGGAGAAGCCATGTTAGAAGAAAAAATTTTTGAGGAGTATAAGCAGGCATTAAAAGCAAAAGATACTATAAAGAGCTCTGTTTTAAATTTTTTGCGCGCTGAAATAATGAATGTGGCTATTGCAAAAAAAAAGAATAAACTTGACGATAGTGAAATAATAATAGTGATAAGAAAACAGATAAAAGAGCGTCAGGATTCTATTGAGCAGTTTAAAAAAGGAAATCGTCAGGACTTGGCGGATAAAGAAGCAAAAGAGCTTGAGATTTTAAAAAGTTATTTACCAGAGGAATTGCCTGATTGTGAAATAAACAAGATAATTGAGGAAGCCTTATGTTTAACCGGCGCCTCTAACATGAAAGATATGGCCAGGGTTATAAAGGAGGTAACTGCCAAAATTGCTGGTAAGGCAGATGGAAAAAAGGTAAGCGATTTAGTAAAAAAAAGATTATCAAGTTGACTAAACATAGTCATGTGCTATAATTTCTAAATTATCTATAATAGTTATTTTTGCGAATAGGTATTATGGTTAGTTTGTGATGACTTAGGGGAGTTTAGGGTTCATGCATGAAGCTCATCTTTTAGAGAAAATGTTTCGCTATTTTGAAAAAGAAGAGGAATTGTCTTCTCGGAGATTAAAAAAGGCTTATATTTCTATTTCAGGATTAGGCAGTATAAGCGAGGGGCATTTCAGGGAGCATTTTAAGGCTGCATCAGCTAATACGAAATGGGAATCCCTTAAGATAGAAATTAAAAATATACCTTACGGCCCTGAGTTAGAAATTACAAAATTGGATTTTGTATAATTTCAGGATAATGGAGGCGATGAGTGAAATACGCGGTTATAAAAAAAGAAGACTTAAATCTATGGGTTAAACATTTGATGAAAAAGGCAAAGCTCTACGCGCCTAAAAGAAAAGAAAACCTTTTTGTCTTTAGGCAGGTTAAGGATGCGAGCGAAATTTGCCTAAGTTATATTCCCACTATTTTACCTCCTAAAAAATATTATTTTCCTCAAAAAGAGAAGCTGTTAAAATTTAATATCAATCCTTTCCTGACATCTAAGGCAATAGAAGGATTTGAGGATTTTATTCTTTTTGCCGTGCATACCTGTGATATCGCAGGTATTCAGTGTATGGATGTGGTGTTTAGGGACGGCCCTGAGGATCCAAATTATTTAAATCGAAAAGATAAAATGACGATCATAGGTATAGAGTGCCTTCAATATTGCGATGAACACGCAAACTGCGTTTCAATGGGAAATCATGTGCCTCGAGGCGGTTATGATTTGATGATGATTGAATTATCTGAAAAATTTATCTTGCATATAAATTCAGAAAAGGGCGAAAAATTAGTTAGTAGTCTAGATTATATTAAAGAAGCAGATGAAAAAGATATGATTAGCCTTGAACGGTTAAGAGAGGCGAAGAAAAAGATGTTTAAAGAAGAATTTAGCGGTTCTTTGCCGGAAATTTATGAAGTATTTGACAAGCGTTTTAATTCAAGTGTTTGGAAGGATATTGCCAAACAGTGTGTGGCTTGCGGTAATTGTACTGCGGTATGCCCAACCTGTTATTGTTTTGATGTGATAGACGAAGTAGAGCTGTCCCTTAATAAGGGAACAAGGTATCGTATGTGGAATTCCTGCTTAATGGATGATTTTGCTAAGGTGGCAGGCGGAGAAGATTTTCGTAAAGGCCGCGATGCAAGACAGCGCCATAGGTATTATAGAAAATTTAAGTATCCGGTTGATAAATTCAACAGGTATTTCTGTACCGGCTGCGGAAGATGTACCAGGTCCTGCATGGCTGGAATAAAACTTGTTGAAACAGTGAATTCTCTTTTAAAGGAGCCTTAGAATGATTGACAGAGAAATACTTTTAGAGAAGTTGAAGATTTCTCCTTATAAGCCAATAAAGGCAAAGATAATTCAGGCTTATATGCTTACTGATAAAGAGAAGTTTTTGCGTATTGAGCTTGAGAGGAAGATTAATCTTGGGCATGAGCCAGGCCAGTTTGTAATGGTTTCAATATTTGGCTTTACTGAAGCGCCGATATCTATCTGTTCTTCGCCCACAGATAAAGGTTTTTTTGATCTTACCGTAAGAAATGCGGGTGTTTTAACCAATAAACTGCATCAGATGGAAAAAGGAGATACCCTTGGTATACGCGGCCCATTTGGAAAAGGATTTCCCGTAGATAATATGTTTGGTTATGATTTGCTTATAGTTGCCGGCGGTTTAGGGATAGTGCCGCTCAGGTCTTTAATAAGATACATTATACATAACCGGAATGATTTTGGCAATGTTCAACTGCTTCTTGGCTGCAAAACTCCTCAAGAGCTTTTATTTAAAAAGGAAATAAAAGAATGGTTAAAAAGGGCTGAGGTTAATGTGAATTGCACAGTAGATAAGGCGGATTCTGAATGGCAGGGTAATGTAGGTCTTATTACGACCTTAATTCCAGGCGTGGATATTAATCCTGCCAGGACATATGCAGTTGTGGTTGGACCGCCTATAATGTATAAGTTTGTAATAGTCAAGCTTTTAGAAAAAAAGATCCCCGATTATCAGATTATTGTTTCTTTAGAAAGAAGAATGCGCTGCGGCCTGGGAAAATGCGGCCATTGCCAGATTGAAGGGGTGTATGTCTGCCAGAGCGGGCCGGTATTTACCTATGCGGATTTAAAGAATTTTAAAGGAGAGTGTCATGAAAAAACAGCCTAAACCGAGAGTGGCTTTTTTTGATTTTACGGATTGCGAAGGCTGCCAGCTTCAGATTGCTAATATGGGCACAACACTTCTTGAATTAACCCAGTTAGTAGATATAGTCAAGTTTCGTGAGATTATGTCAGAGGAGGCTGAGGATTACGATATAGCTATTATAGAAGGCGCTATTTCTACGGATAATGATGTAAAGCGCATAAAAAAGATTAGGGAAAAGGCAAAGGTTCTAATTACTCTTGGCGCCTGCGCTGCTATCGGAGGTGTGAACGGAATTAAGAATCGCACATCCCTTGAAATAGCCAAACAAAGGGTTTATGGAGATATGGCAGGGAGCATAAATACGATTAATGCTATGCCGGTTCATAAAGTAGTTAATGTGGATTACATTATTAATGGTTGCCCGGTGTATCTTCCGGAAGTAATAAGTGTTTTTAAGTGTCTTTTAATGGGTAAGCCCTATGTTGTCCCAAACTATCCTGTTTGCGCAGAGTGTAAGATGAATGAAAATGTCTGCCGGTATGAAAAGGATGAGGAGTGCCTAGGCCCGGTTACAAGGGCAGGATGTAATTCTTGGTGCATTAATAACGGAAACAAATGTTATGGATGCCGGGGGCTCTTGGAAAATCCGCCAATTGATGCAGCAAAAGATATTTTATTAAAATACGGGCTTACTTTAGAAGAGGTGTTAGGCCGGTTTACTTTATATAATGATTCAATGGGAGAAAAGTATGACAAAGAGTTCAAATAAGGTATATTCTAAGGATGTTAAAATAGATGTTCATTATCTAACCCGCGTTGAAGGCCATGGCAATATTGTGGTTGATGTGAAAAATGGCTTGCTTACTAAATGCGAATTTCAGGTTATTGAATCTCCGCGTTTTTTTGAGTCTATGCTTATCAATAGGCCTATCTGGGAGGCGCAGCATATAACCAGCCGTATCTGCGGCATATGCGCCTGCGGCCACAGCTTAGCCAGTATTAAGGCAGGTGAGGATGCCTTAGGGGTAAAGCCTTCTGATGAGGTTATTATGCTGCGTAAACTTCTGCTTTACGCTGAGCAGATGGATAGCCACGTACTGCATATTTATATTTTGGTTGCGCCTGATCTTTTAGGCGTAAAAAGTATTATGCCTCTTATAAAGACCCATAAGCCGATTATTGAAATGGCTTTACGTATGAAGAAAATGAGTGATTATGCCGGCGAGGTCCTGGCAGGCCGCCATACCCACCCTATAAGTTATGTAATAGGCGGGCTTACCCAGCTGCCTTCAAGGGAGGCCTTAGAGAAATTATACAAGTTAATGCTTTTAGCGCGCAAGGATGGCGAGGAGACAGTAAAGATTATTAAGTCTCTTAAATTTCCTGAGTTTGAAAGGCCAACCCAGTATTTGTCGCTTACCTCTGATGAGGAATATGCGATGTATGACGGAGAGTTAATTGTAAATGGCAGGCAAAGGCAGAAGGTGAGTGATTATAAAAAACTTTTAACAGAAACTGTCAGAGATTATTCCAGGGCAAAGATTGCGGCTATAAATGATAAACCTTATGCTGTGGGCGCACTCTCGAGATTTAATAATAATTATGAAAAGCTTAACAAAGAGGCTAAACTTGTTGCAAAGGAATTAGGATTAAAAGCGCCCTGCCATAATCCATACCTTAATACTGCCTGTCAGCTTATAGAATGGGTTCATTGCCTTGAGGAGTCCATCAAGATAATGGAAAAGATTTTAAAAGATAATCTTAGCGAAGGCAAGGTAGTTGTGTCTTCTTGGCCAAAAAAAAGCGAAATCGGAAAAATTAAATATAAGCCTAATACAGGCACAGGTTGTGTTGAGGTTCCCAGAGGTTCTTTATTTCATGAGTATACAATAGATAAGACGGGTTGTATTACTTTTGCAAATTGCGTAATACCTACGAATCAGAATATGGGCAACCTAGAAGAAGATATGCGTAAAATTGTTCCGGAGCTTCTGGCTGAGAAGACGCAGGAAGAGATAACCCTTGCCCTTGAGATGCTGGCAAGGTCGTATGACCCCTGTATATCCTGCGCAACCCATTTATTGGATGTAAAATTTGTCTAAGATAGCGGTAATTGGAATTGGTAATACCTTAAGGAGAGATGATGGAATCGGCATAGAGATTCTGGAATCTCTCCTTAAATTTTATAAGAGAGATGAAGTAGAATACCTTAATTTTGGGATAGCAAGTTTTGATCTGCTTCATAAGATGCAGGATTATGAAGCAGTACTTCTTATTGACGGGATAAAGGCAGGTTTAGGCCCCGGAGAACTTAAGATATTTGAGCTAAAGAATATTAAATATGATTTAAAGGGCCCTTC
Source organism: Candidatus Omnitrophota bacterium (assembly GCA_030018895.1). Classification (GTDB taxonomy): domain Bacteria; phylum Omnitrophota; class Gorgyraeia; order Gygaellales; family Profunditerraquicolaceae; genus CAKKQB01. Next base: position 675 of record JASEHM010000040.1, on the reverse strand, counting down.
AGGTTCTACTCATGAACTTAATTTAAAAGATATACTTGAGTTTTCTAAAAAACTCAAACTTAAAACAAAAATATACGTGGCAGGAATACAGGTTGAAGACGTCTCTTACGGCGATGGTTTAACGGATAAATTAAAGAGGAGCAAACAACGCGCTTTGGATGAGATTAACGAATTTATTGATGTTCTTTTTTCTTCTGTAATACGTAAGCAATTTTCATAAGCCTTTCTTTTTCTAGATGTACTCCTATCCGTTGGTAGCCTTTTTTCTCTACCTTTTCAATCCAGGCTATCTTGTTTTTAAAATGGATTTTTTCAGAAGAACCATGAACAATCAGTGATATCTCAAGAAGCATGTTTGGTTTTAAACTGCCTTCTTTGGTAAGGAAACTTATGCCATTGCCGCTAATATCTACGCTTTCTCCCTCATCCTCTTTATTCTCAGGTGTAGAGAATCTTAAGGTGATTTTAGCCTTTAACCGTTCAAAGATTCTACGATCCTTCATTTTAACCCCCCTATTTTAAAGGATTTTTAATAATTTTAATACAGAGTTTTTTATTGAGATAAAGCCGTTTTCTTAAAGCTTCGCTTTCAAGATAATGAGTAAATTTACATCTTTCCACATTGCTGTCCAAATTAGCTGCTAGAGTGTCATTCCCGCAATCTTTAAGCGGGAA
>JASEHM010000003.1 GCA_030018895.1 Candidatus Omnitrophota bacterium | reverse complement strand
GGCCATCGCTCCTTGAGAACAGGTATTGGCGAATAATCAGGTCTGCCTGAACAGCGCCAGCGCCCAAAAAAAACTTTGATGCATTATGGCTAATTTTATCTAAACGAGTATCAACTAATTCATTCTGCACAGCAACAAGTAATCCAAGTTGGCCGTTTTTTTTAAGAAACCGATAACCCCGCATAATCCGCCTGAGTCGACTGCAAAAAGTACGCCTTATAATAGTAGTAAAGAAAAAAACATTCATTTTAAGTATTTTTTATTGAACTTGGAATTTATTAATCCCCAAATAACAACTGGCTTAAATTCATTATCATAACGATATTTATTTTTGTAACGCGCCTGAATTTTAAACCCAGCCCTCTCAAACAATCTCATAGAAGCATGGTTACTCTCATAGACCCCTGCCTCTATATAGTGTAATTTAAGCTTTTCAAAAATGTAACTGCATACTTTCTTTATAACCTCAGAGGCATAACCCCTACCCCAGTATGTTTTATTAAAAAAGCAAATCCCAATATTGCAGAAATAATGAAAATTTGAAATATCTCCCATCCTGATTGTTCCAATCAAAACACATGGTTTTTTAAGAAAAATACCCAATAATAAATTGGTAGGTGAGCGAAGATTAAACAATATATAATCCGCCGCAGACTTTTTAGTTTGTTTTTGTAATCGCGCATTTACCAAGAATTTATTAACTTCAGGATCATTCAAACCATCCACATAAGAAGACGTAATATCACTAACCTGAAGCAACTTAATCTTTAAATGACCTGTCAATAGTAACATATTTTTTTTCATAGTCTTCTTTAAAACGGCTGGCATTCAAAAAAAATCTCGCCGAGTTTTCTAACTCCTACCCCGCTTTTATATTGTAGCGTATACGTTATTTGCCTTCCTTCGCATAAGTTTAACCACCACTCAACATCTCGAAATCCAAAATAATGCCGTATATATACCGTGCTTGAAAAACGTGGATTTATCTCAAAGGGTATGTATCCCTGTACTGTTTTTCGGACTTGAATATTAATTGAACCTCGCAGATCAATCGCGCAGGCTATCTTTTTAGCTAAATCAAGCAACTCCACATCATTAGATAATTCGGCTATTTTTGAAAGGCTTCCATAACCAAGTGAACGCTTAAAAGCAATCGAATGAATATCTTGACCATTTGAAAATACGCAAGCCGTGTATTCTTCGTCAATGTCACCTACCACTTCCTGAATAATAAAATCTTTCTTGCTTTTTTTTAGAAAATCCAGTTCATCTCTATCGTGCGCTATCGTTAGACCTTTACTACCACAACCAAACCGAGGTTTAAATATTAATGGAAAACTAAGTTCCCCTGAATAATCCTCTATACGATAAGTGCGAGGACAAGGCAAACCATTATTTCTAAGAAACTCAACTGTAGCATATTTATCAAAAAATGTATTAATAATATAAGAAGGGTTTATTAATAATTTGCATTCTCCGTCAAAACTCGCTCTTCGTTTATCTAAAACGATTATTTCTTGTTCCGTAGTCGGAATCAGATAATCAATTTTTTCCTTTTTGACGATACTCTTAATAAATTCGACATACTTATCTTCCTGATCTACAAATGGAGCTACCAAAAAACTATCCACTTCTTGCCGCGATGCAGCATAGCGATCAATATCACAACCAACTATTTTAATCTTTCGGTCAGTGTTATTATCTTTTAAGCACTTAATAATGCTCTGTCCTATATCTCCACCAACACCAGTAATTAAAATAGTTTTTCCCCTCATTTAATTCCTTTTTTTAATACTTTCCACAAATACGGGTTACTTTCTTTATTCCTTCTTATGTCTCTTATAAGAAATTTGACATCGTAGTTAACTCGTTTAAAGTAGGCCTTACCTGTTTTAGTATCGAAAACAGCATAACTGGGTTCATTACAATCTCTTGGTTGACCGCTTGATCCCGGGTTTAACACTCTTACCCGCCCAGCGTTTCTATCCATAGGATAGTGAGTGTGGCCGAGAATAACTACTCGCTGTGGAAGTTGCTCGAATCGCTCTAAAGAATCATCAGGATAAACATATTCATCCAATGTTTTCCAGGGACTGCCATGAAAAAATGCTATTGCTTCTTTTTCTAAGATATATCTATCAGGTAATCCCTTTAAAAAAACATAATTTTCTACCGTTATACTTTTTTTCAAAGATACGCAGGAATTTCCATATTTTCTAGCGTATTCTTTTTCAAGTTTTTTATCTTCCTGCGTATTAAAAAACAGAGCGTCGTGGTTGCCTAAAATACTAAGGATATCTTTATTTCTCCGCAAAGCTTCGATTATGTCATTTTGATGATAATAATATCCGCAAACATCTCCTAAAAAAAAATACCTATCACAAAATTCATGTTTGAGCTTCTTCCATATTTTTTCGAACGAATAAATGTTTCCGTGGATATCCGCAAATAGTCCGATTTTCATGTCTTTAAAGAACAATAATAATTCAGGTCACGCCCAACGCCCATAGACCCCAAAATAGTATAGAGATCCAAAAGTTTATCCTCGCTAATACTTGCCAAAAAATTATCCGTACGCACACGGAAATAATGCGTTTCTTTGCCCTTACTGCGGTCATTAATATAGTTCGTATTCGAGTTCATTAAGTTAAGATCAATAGGGTTATCTGCGACAACCGTCTCAACCTTAAATCCTCCCTTAATGAGAAATTTTTCCATACTATCTTTATTAAAGTAAGAAATATGGTCAGGATAGGCAAGCCAAAACTTCTTTGAAATATATTGTTCTTTCAATAAATGCTTATGTAGATATGAAAAATCATTAGGAGCAATGATAATTAGAATTCCATTACGCGATAATATTTTTTTTAATAAATATATCATTTTTTTTGGATCAACCACATGTTCAATCACATTAGCAAGGGCAACAATATTATATTTCTGTTTTGACTTTTGTTCCGCCTCCAATAAGCTAAAAACATTTCCTTTAACAAAACTGCTTTTTAAATGCCGATGGAATTTCATTAATCCAAAATCGCTAAAATCTAAACCTTTTACTTTCATCCCAGCTTGATACATCCTATTAAGAAGCCATCCTTCCCCACATCCAACGTCTAAAAATGTATTCAAATGCCCACCCGTCTTAAACCGGCGAATCTGACGAAAAATCAAATTTGCCTTAAGACGAAAATACCGTTTCTCTTCCTCTGTATAGGTTGTGGCATAGCTCCCTTTTCCTAGTTGAAAATATTTTTTAGCATAATATCGCTGTAAATCCTTTTCCAAAGGTAACGGATAATACTGCCAATATCCTTGGGTCTTGTGAATCAATTTAAGTTTAATATTTGCCTTACGCATTTTTATTCTCCCACCAAATCCCAACTAACAGGCGTGCCTTTTTCCACATCTTTTGCCACGCGACGCCCCAAAATAAAATCATAATATTTAGTAGCAAGTCCAAAGGCGGGTCTTATTGAACGAACATTCATTGCTGTAATCTTTTCTCCTTTTCTAAGATTACTTACAAAATAAAGCGAGCGCCTATATTTAAATGCGCTTATTTCACTATTAGTAGGACCATATTTAATTTCACCTATGGATTGCCAGGCTTTTTTACATTCTTCTATTAATCGTTTCATTTCTTCAGGCTCAACAGAGAAAGCAGAATCAACACCTCCTTCAGCGCGAGAAAGCGTAAAATGCTTCTCTATGATACTACTCCCTAACGCAATGCTTGCAACAGCAACTCCAAAACCCATTGTATGGTCTGATAGCCCTACCGCACAACAAGAAAACTTTCCGCAAATATCTTTTATAGTAATAATATTCGATTCATTTGGTAACGCCGGATAAGAACTAGTACATTTTAACAGAGCAAGAGAAGTACAACCGTTTTCTTTTAATAATGATACTGATTCAGAAATCTCTTCCAACGTAGCCATTCCTATAGACATAAAAACCGGCTTATGTGTACTGGCCACTTTTCTAAGAAGGATGTGATCTGTATTTTCAAATGAAGCTATTTTATAACAAGGCACATTTAATTTTTCAAGAAAATCAACCGCAGTTACATCAAAAGGAGTGCTAAAACCTATAATCCCAAGATCATGACATTTCTTAAAAATCTCTTTTTGCCACTCCCATGGCGTATATGCCTTCTGATAAAGTTGATAAAGACTCTGCCCTTTCCATAAACTTTTTTCATCGTTAATCATAAAATCCGAATTTTGCGAATCAATGGTCATAGTATCTGCTGTATAAGTCTGTATCTTTAAAGCATCAACGCCAGCATTTGCCGCAGCTTCGATAATTTGAAATGCGCATTCCAAAGACTGATTGTGATTACCAGACATCTCAGCAATCACAAATGGAGCCTCGCTAACTCCTATATTCCTGCCTTTCACATTAAACATATTATGCCCTGCCAAATGAAGTTTTGCCCCGTCATAAGCGGAGTGGCTTCTTGGAGCCAAATACTAAGCCACGCTAAAGCGGGACGAATGTATAAAATTAATTAGTTTTCCTTAAACTGCTATCTAAAAGAAGATTGAAAAATACTCTATTTTCCTCAAAATCTCGAAAACCTTTGGAAAAATCATTAGGGGTCTCTAATGTCACACTTGCCTCTTGAAATAAAAAAGCAATGAATTCAGTTAAAGGCATAGTTCCGTGACCTAAATTCATATGCGTATCTACCAATGAATAATAATCTCCATCTCCTAAATGAAACATTTTTGGGTTTATGCTTAAAAATCGCCTGATATACTCTAAAGGTTCATAAGAAACAGACCTGGCAGCGCATACGGCGTGATTAAAATCTAACACAAATCCTTTTAGTCCGCATTCATTTACAATTTCAACAATATCTTCTGGAGTGCATCCAATGCATTCTTTGCCATTGAGCCCTAGCCTTGGCTTATTTTCAATAATTACCCGAGAATCTTTTAAAATTTTAAGTTGACGGATAGCCTCGCTCTTGGTGCCGCCATTTCCGCCATGAGCAATTATCATATCTGCTCTTAATATATCTGCGCAACGAAGAACGTCTTTGAATATTTTAAAATTAGAATCTCTTAAATTTTCATCAGCCAAATTAAAACCATGCCCAAAATGCGGCGCATGAATAACGAAAGGAATTTTTAACCCATCCCAACGATTCTCAACTTCTTGCAATGTGCCAGGAACAAAATACAGCTCAATATAATCAAAAAAATCGCGAGAGTGCATATCGCTAACTTGAGACAAAACTTCTATATTCATAGACCATAATTTAATCCCAATCTTTAACATATCAGACAACCTTATCATCTGTCAGTGATTTCTGATAACCCTGATTACGCATAATATTTGCGTTCATCGTGTCAATCTGCGGATGATTAGCTAAAAATTGCAGAATATCATTCATGTGAAAGAAAGCGTCTTTTTGATACAACGCGCCAAAAATAACGGATAGCTTCTCATAATCTCGAGACTCATCCAATGTCCAGCGATGTTGGCTTAAGTTAACATCATGCGCCACGTTAACTTTTTTAAAAGCTTTGCTCTTTCTCATATAAACCGTAACATGCTCCCGCTCAGAAAGCATCATTGCCTCTTGCCAAACCTGTTGTAAAACATTAAAACTAAAAACCTCAACATCCTCTCCATCAGGATAAGTTTCCTCTAAAGTATTCGCTGCATAGTCTACTCCTGTCTTAAAATATTCATCTATTATCCGGTCAATAATTTCAGAATCAATCATCGGACAATCCGCTGTAATCCGAACAATATGCTGGATCTTAAAAAGCCTTGCCGTCTGATAATAACGATCAAGCACATCGTTAACCGAACCGCAAAAAACACTGACATTTAAACCACTCGCAAAATTTACAACAGCCAGATCTTTTTCTTCCACGGTCGTTGCCAAAATAACCCGATCCACTAATTGTGCCTGTTGACATCGACGTATAACATGTTCAAGTACAGGCTTACCTGCCAAAGGTAGAAGAACTTTGTTTGGCAAACGCGATGAGCCCATTCTGGCTTGAATAATAACAGAGGCTTTTTTCATAGTTTAGGCCAAAACATTGGATTCAAAATATTTTCCGGTATATTCTTAAAAATATTTTCATTAATACTTAATATAATCTTTTTTGAGAAAATCCGTAAATTATCAATAACCTGCGCCATGGTTTCAGCTCCAAACAAAACAAAAGAACCGGGCCACCTTTGACCGGCATACCGCAAAACCAACTCCTGGCGGTTTAAGCTTAAATCAAAAGCCATCTTTTCTAACTGCTCTAAATAAGGTAAAACATATTTCATTGAAACAGGAACACAGGCAAGGGGCATTAATAAAAGTCCTTGAAGAAAAACACTTCGCACAAAGACATCTTTATTGCATTCTTTGGCTTTTTTAAAAACTCCTACATTTTCAAACCGCCGATCGAGAATATTCGCCGGCACCTGAATTATATCGATTCCATCAATATCCAAAGCATCAAAAGCTTTTTGCGGCGAATAAAACGACGCACCTACTAACTTTACCTTACCCTTAGTAACCAACCCCTGCAACATACTGCCTAATCCTTTATCCCAATAATTTAAACTGTCTTCATGATGTAATAACAAACCTTCAAGTTGATTAATCTTAAGTTTACACAAAGAATCCTCAACCGATTGTTGGACAGCGAACTCATCGCACAAGTTAAGTTTAGGATCCAATTTACTATAAACTTTGACCTTCTTATTTATTTTAAGCTTATCGAAAACATTACCCAAGATCTCTTCACTATCCCCATATGCCTGAGCTGTATCAAAACGCGTAATTCCATTATCAAAAGCTGTTTTAACAATATCGCACGCGCTATTAAAATCCGGCTTACCGATCTTATTATTGATCCCATAGGGCATGCCGAGCTGAACGACGCCAAGAACTAATCTATCGATCATCTAAGTAATCCGTTTGAAACCCGCAGCAGACGGATCGCCTTTTAACGCGGAGCGCAGCCTGCAGGTATCTTTTAACAGCCTGATGCTCCCAAATACTTCATCCACCGCTATCAAATATGCCGCAACATGTTTTTTAGTATGCGCAAACATAGAATAAAACAGATTTGACGCCAAAAACCCTTTCGCCAACATTTCCTGCACAAAAAATGCTTTCATGACAAGATGTTCCTGATCATCAAAAACAAAATGGCTAAGCGGATATATTCCAGAAATCTTAATTGGCAAACCATGGCGCTTACTAACTGCCTCCCACCCTTCCTGAACAGCGTACCCTATTTCTATAAGATGCTCGTGCGCCTTAACTGCCTGAAATTTTCTTATCGTGGCCAATCCCGCAACTGGGCCAATGCGCTCTGTCCACATCGTGCTACTGATAAAACTTTTTTGCGCAGATTCCATAACGCAAGCACGGCCAATAATAGCCGCAATAGGATAACCGTTGCCCAAAGCCTTCGAGAAGACTGCGATGTCCGGTTTAATCCCATAAGTCAAATGTGCACCACCACAGTTCATACGAAATCCAGCTGATATCTCGTCAATGATAAAAACAGCCCCTTCCTTATCCGCCAACCGTCTAACGCCCTCTAAAAAACCTGCCACCGGTTGAGCGCTCCGTACCGGTTCCATAATAATCGCGGCAATCTTACCTTTATGCGCAGCAACCACTGTTTTGAGGCTATTGATGTCATTATATTTAAATGTCTGCGCCGTACCTTTAAGCGCTTTAGGCACGCCGGTAGAAATTAATCCGGGGATAAGATATTCTCCCAACGCATTTTCAGTACCGACATTGGCGGCCAAATACCAGTCATGCCAGCCGTGGTAACCGCAATTTCCCGACCACGCGATTTTACCATTTCGCCTTACGAGAATAACATGATTGGACACGGTTACACAATATACATCTCCCTTATAGTATTTCTCTTTTGGCCAACTTCCTAAAACTTTTTCTTTACTTATATTTAAATGATATACTTTATCTTTAGAAAATCCTGTATTTCTATATTCCGAAACAATCGTGGAATAACCTAATTTTAATAATACCTCCTGCATTCCATCTATTAATTTATAAGATGTGGAATAAAACTTTCTCATTCTGCCCTTTTCAAAAGTTCCATCTCCTTTTACCATAGCTTCCGCAAAAACAGAAAGATACTCAACTGTTAAATTCTTTATCCAGTCCGGAATATATTTATTTTTACATTTACCAAACTGTTTTAAATACTGAACCAATTCTTTGGAATTAAAACAAATATGATGGCTATTTCTGTATGGAGTAAACCCTAATTTTTTAATTGTCGAAAATATTTTTCTGCTTTTTGCTGAATTCTTTCTGTCTTGAGTTATGACTACTTCATATCTGCCTCTTTTTTGTTCTGTATAGCAGCCTTTAGATAAATACCAGCCCATAAATTCAACAAAATTTTTCATCGAAAATGAGTAGATACCTTTTGTCGGCCGTGTCTGCCCTATTAGACTAGGAATACTAACTTTTTCATTGGCCTCGCCTTCCCATTTACATACAGAAGTCATTCGAGTCATTGTTTTTGCTTTTAAAACGGACCTGGCCTCTACTAATTTAAAATGGCACCCATTTCTTAAAGAAAATTTTCTATATATCTTATGATCTGGAGTTACCATCAAATCAAGTCTCTGTCCTTCAAAATGAATCATTTTCCCCGCAAAAGGATATTTTATTCTCTTCTCAATTTGTCTATATTCCAATTGGTTTGTATTGGGATTAAGGGTGGCAACTACCTCATTATCATTTAAGTCCTTAAACTTTTTAAAACCGCTTTTAGCAAGAATCTCTGTTTTATCGTCATAACAAAAAGCAACCATATCCTTTCCTGTATGCGCTCTAGCAATTCTTACCGCAACCGCCATAGACTCGCCTCCACTGCGCGCAAAACGAGCCACCTCAGCCCATGGATGCATACGGCATAGCTCTTCTGCCAATTCAACCTCTTCTGGACAATTAAGCGACGAGCTCGAACCGTTCTTAATCGCTTCAATAACCGCGGCATTAACATCTGGGTCGGCATAACCAAGAACATTCGCACCAATCCCACCGATACTCATATCAATGTATTCATTTCCATCCAAATCCCAGATCTTCGCGCCTTCAGCTTTACTGTAATACCCCGGCCACACGCCAAGAGAGAACATATCTGGCCGCTTAGACAAAAGCTGAGACATGCCAGGGATAAGCTGTTTGGCTTTCTTCTGCATTGCCTGGGATTTTATATTTTTCATAAAAATTCTTGTTATTTTAATAAAATTTCTAATAGAGAATTAACTACTTTGTTAATATCCTCATTATTCATTGCCGGAAAAATCGGAATAGAAAGACACCTCCTATAATATGCCTCTGCGCGGGGACAATCTCCCCAGTTAGTGCCAAAATGCGTCCTGTAAAAAGGCTGGGTATGTACAGGGATATAGTGCACCTGCGTGATTATTCCTTTATCTCGCAACCTTTTCATGATATAAGCCCTATCTTTCCCGAATGCATCAAAGTCAATTTGCAGAACATAAAGATGCCAATTAGTAAAACAATCCGTCGATTCAAAGGGAGTAGCTATGAACTTATTATTCGAAAATGCATTATTATATATCTCCGCTATTCTTCGTCGTCTCCTTAGAAAATAATCTACTTTCTCTAATTGGGATATGCCTAAGGCGCACTGGATATCGGTGATTCTGTAGTTAAAACCAAGAGCCTGTTGTTCATAATACCAGGGGTTTAGGCTGTTTGAGCTATACGCCTGCTCTTTGAAAATTAAATCTTCCTCATTATTAGTTATACCATGCGTACGAAGAAGTCTTAATTTTTTATAAAGTTTCTCATCATTTGTAAAAACAACGCCTCCCTCGCCAGTTGTTATATGCTTTACTGGATGAAAACTCATTACTGTCATATCTGAATAAATACAAGAGCCGGCTTTTGAACCTTTATATGTGGAACCCAAGGCATGACTTGCATCCTCAATAATAAATATTTTTTCCTTATATTCAGCCTGTTTTTCTAAAATAATATTCCTAATCTCTTCCATGTCACATATCTGGCCGGCAAAATGCACTGGGATAATAGTTTTAGTCTTTGGGGTAATTCTTTTTTCTATTTCTTTCGGATCAACATTATATGTATCTTCTCTTATATCGGCAAAAACAGGCCTTGCCCTGCAATAAACTCCGCAATTTGCTGATGCAACAAAGGTATTAGGAGATGTTATAAACTCATCTCCTTTTTTTAAGCCGGCACTCAGACAGGCAATATGAAGAGCTGCTGTGCCGCTTGATACTGCCACTGCATACTTTGCTCCCGTATATCCACAAAGCGCCTTTTCAAACTCTTCAATTTTTCTCCCTTGAGTAAGATTAGATGATTTTAAAACCTTATCTACCGCGTCAATATCAGCCTCATCAATACTTTGCCTGCCATAACCAATGACATCTAATGAAGGGTGCCATGCAGGAGAATAATAACATCTTTTTATTTCATCGCATAATCCGCTCTGGTAATCTTTAAAAAATAATTTAACGCACTCTTCAATAGATGGCAGATTTTCCCCTAAAGCATCAGATAATTTTTGAGTATTAACTGATAAGTTTTTACCGCGTTTGGCGGAAAAAGGATAATCATCTATGCTCATCGGCTTAATAAGGGCTTTATTTTTATTAAAGATTTCAGCAATAAGCATAGCAAACTCATACTTTGTCAAAGATGTCCTGCTGGCAAGATTAAAAGTGCCTATTAAATTTTTATCAAGCATCCTGTTCATTATCCTAGCAAATTCTACCGTATATATTGAAGAAAATATCGCATCATTAAATCCATTAATACTGCATCCTCTCTGCAGATTATTTAATACCCATTCAGCAAGGCTGTCTTTATTTTGGATATTCCAGCCAAATATATTTGTCCTTACTGTAATCTGGTTTTTATGCTCCTTTAGAGCATTTTCAACCTCGCATTTAGTTAAACCATAATAGTTACAGGGAGAGACAGGATCATCTTCAGTATAATCGCCGCTTTTCCCGTCAAAAACAGCATCTGTTGAAATAAAGACTATCTTAGTGTCTTGTTTCCTGTAAGCAGAAAGGATATTTCGCGTGCCATCTATATTAACTGTTCTTGCCTCTTCTTTATTATTCTCGCAATAATCAATATTCGTTAAAGAGGCGCAGTGTAAAATTATATCGGGCTTATAATCAAACAAGGCATCTTTAACTGATTTCCTATCAGTAATATCTATTTTAAAAGAATTTACCCCGGGAATAAAGACCCTATGCAAATTATACCAACCGGTTATTTCATATTTATCCCGAAACATATACGCCAGATTACTACCTAATAATCCACTTATTCCGGTTATTAAAAGTTTTTTCTTCATGATGAATCAGGCTTTCTAAGCAGGGACGCCTTCTTTTGACCACCTTGATTGTTCTATTTTATAATCACCCTTAATAGCAACCAAGATTTTATTAAGATCAGCGACAGATAGCCATTGTTTATTGTTAGCTGAGGTATACTCAAAATCTTCATCGCATCGCTTTCCGGACTTTCCTTCATTTAGCAGTTCATTCTTATAATCTTTATTCTGGGTAACAATAAAAAAATCCTTAAATTCTAAGGTATTATTTGCGTCAGAATTGCTTATAAGAACCTCATGTATTTTTTCTCCCGGGCGCATACCCACAATCTCCTGCCTGCATTCAGAACATATCGCTGTCGCTAAATCTACAATGCGCATAGACGGTATCCTAGGAACAAACATTTCCCCGCCCTGCATATTTTCAAGGCAGAAAAAAACAAAATGGTTTGCCTGGTCAAGCGTAATCCAGAATCTTGTCATATCCGAATGCGTAATAGGTAAAACTCCTGTGGACTTACGCTCATCAAAAAAAGGCACAACAGAACCTCTGCTTCCAAGCACATTGCCGTATCTTACAACTGAGAATTTTGTTTCATGCGTACCGCTATACACATTCGCAGTCATAAATAGTTTATCAGAGCATAGTTTTGTGGCGCCGTATAAATTTATAGGGTTACAAGCCTTATCAGTAGATAAAGTCACTACCTTCTTAACATTAGCTGATAAAGCCGCCTCTATTATATTCATAGCACCTATAACATTGGTTTTAACAAACTCACAAGGGTTATATTCAGCCGCAGGCACCTGTTTTAACGCAGCAGCATGGATGATATAATCAACCCCTGCAAAAGCGCGGCGCAACCTATCAATATCTCTTACGTCCCCTAAAAAATACCGTATAAATGGGTATTTCTTTGGGCCCCAAACCTGAGACATTTCAAATTGCTTTAATTCATCGCGGCTGAATATTATAAGCTTATTCGGCTTATGGCCGCCGTCAACAATCATCTGAACCAATTTTTTACCCAAAGACCCGGTTCCACCGGTTATTAAAATATTTTTATTATTTAACATATTAAACCTCCTCGCAGGATATTAGTTTAAGGCATAGATAAAGTATTACTTTTATACCAATCTATTGTTTTCCTAAGGCCCTCTATAAGAGAAGTTTTAGCCTTAAAACCGAATTCTTTATAAGCCTTTAGAGTATCTAAACACCGCCTTGGCTGGCCATCAGGCTTTGTTTTATCCCAGATAACTTTACCCTTAAAACCGGTAAGCTTAACAATAAGATTAACTAAATCTTTTATAGAAATCTCAAAACCAGCGCCGATATTAACTGGCTCAGATTTATTATATTTTTCTGCGGCTAAAATAATAGCTTTTGCAGCATCCCCTACATAAAGAAATTCGCGCGTAGGCTTGCCTGTTCCCCAGATCGTGATGGTTGAGGCAAATGGCATAGGGCATAGGGCAGAGCGCATAGACGATGGCTCTTTGTACTTTGCACTCTGCACTTTGCGCTTTGCATCTATACATTTCTTAATTAGAGCAGGGATAACATGCGAAGAACTTAAGTCAAAATTATCTCCTGGGCCATAAAGATTAACCGGTAACAGAAAGATACTGTTAAATCCATACTGCTGCCGATAGCTTTGAGACTGCACTAAAAGCATTTTTTTAGCCAGGCCATAAGGAGCATTAGTCTCTTCAGGATAGCCGCTCCATAAATCTTCTTCCTTAAAAGGAATCTTGCTAAATTTAGGATAGGCGCAAACAGTTCCTAAAGCCACGAATTTCTCTATACCAATTTGCCTGCCAATTTCCATCATCTGAACACCCATCATCAGATTATTATAAAAGAACTTGCCAGGATTATCGCAATTAGCGCCAATTCCGCCTACGCAAGCAGCAAGATGAATAACAATATCCGGCTTGCTATCAGCATAAAGCTGCTTAACCGCATCCATATTAACCAAATCATATTCCCTGCTGCGAGGAATAAAAATATTCCGGCATCCGCGCTCCTTTAAACAGGAAACAACATACGTCCCTAAAAAACCTGCTCCACCTGTTACTAAAACTCGTTTGTTACTCCAGAATAACATAATGTAACTCCGCTTGTTGGCATAAAGCAAAGGGCAGAGGGCAGAGGGTAAAAGATATATCAACCATTAACCTTTACTCCTTAAAGTTCGCTTAAAATTAGTTAATTTACGACACAAACAATCTAAATCCTTGGATATTAAATTTAATTCTTCTTCTGATATTAGCCCTCGTCTATGCAAAATTATTAGAATATTGGCATTTTCAAAAACAGAACGACGTGCTACATTTAAAAATTGTGCAAATTCTCTATTTGAATCAGAACCTGATCCTTCTCCTGCGCTCTGCCCTATGCCCCTTAATCCGCCTTCCACCATTTATAAAGAAATTTCTCTTTTATAATTTTGTCGCCTTCGCCAATCGGCTTAAGCCCAAGAAAACGCATATCAGCGTCAACCATTATCTTTGCTAAATCAACGAAAGTAATTTTTGGCTGCCATCCTAAGATTCTCCTGGCCTTAGAAGAATCCGCCTTAAGTATGTTTACCTCTGTGGGGCGAAAATACCTCTTATCAATTAATACATATTTTTTCCAATTTAGGCAGGCGTAAGAAAATGCCTCCTCTACAAATTCTTTAACTGAATGCGTGCTGCCTGTGCCTAAAACAAAATCATCAGATTTTTTCTGTTGCAGAATTTTCCACATACCTTCAACATACTCAGGGGTAAAACCCCAGTCGCGCTTTGCCGCAAGATTTCCCAAATAAAGCTTCTTTTGCCTGCCAGCTAATATATTAGCAAGGCCGCGGGTTATCTTACGGGTAACAAATGTTTCCCCGCGCCTAGGACTCTCATGATTAAAGAGTATCCCGTTAGAAGCAAATAAATTGCAGCCGTTACGATAGTTTTTAACCATCCAATATGCATAAACCTTAGCACAGGCATAAGGGCTTTGCGGCTGAAATGGGGTATCCTCTGACTGCGGGGGCCTGGCAGCGCCAAGCATCTCGCTGCTAGAAGCCTGGTAAAATTTAAGCTGATGTTTACTTCTGCGGATTGCCTCTAAGATACGCGTTGTGCCTAAGGCGGTAATATTCCCTGTGTATTCCGGGATATCAAAACTCACTCGCACATGGCTCTGAGCAGCCAGATGATATATTTCATCAGGTTTTATATTAAAAACGATATTATTGATTTGCTCGGCATCAGAAATATCGCCGTAATGCAAAAATAACTTAGCTTCGGGATTATGCGGATCAGCATAGATATGATTAATCCTGCCGGTATTAAATGTGCTCGCCCTTCTTATAATACCGTGAACTTCATATCCTTTAAATAAAAGCAGCTCTGCTAAATACGAACCGTCCTGGCCTGTAATACCTGTTATAAGCGCTTTTTTCATTATTTAACCCTGACTCCTTTGCCTGTTAAATTTCAAAACATGCCTAAAAGACTAATCTTAGCCTCCTATTTCTCCGCCTCTTGCATTAATGGGATTGTTTCGCTTTTATTATTTAACAAACGCTCCAATTCCTGTTTTAGGTTATTGTATTCTGTCTCTTTTCTTTGCAGAAAATGCTGAAGAAGCTGAAATTTTTCTTCCAGGCCTTTTTCAGTTAGAAAATAACGGATTTTCTTTAGCTTGCCGGGATTATCAGTAAAATTCTTAGCCTTAATCAATCCCCGCAAAATAAGCTCACGTATAAGATAGTTGGTTTTACCTAAGGAGATACTCAGGCGGCTAGAAATATCCCGCTGAGTCGCAAAGGGGTTGGCTTCTAACTCTTTGAAAATAAAGAAGATTTCTTCCTTTTGAGATTGTTCATTCATTGAACAGATATTGTAACAAGGGAAAGGGGAATGTCAAGAAATATTAACGCGTCCCAAGAATTCCGCAATAAGTCCTTTTTTGAACGAAGAACTACCGTTAAGATAAATA
>JASEHM010000039.1 GCA_030018895.1 Candidatus Omnitrophota bacterium | reverse complement strand
CTGCCATAGGTAATTTCAGGTAGTTCATGAAAAAAAATCAGATTTGTCTTATAGACGCGACTGCTTTTTGTTATCGGGCATTTTATGCCTTACCTAGTTTTTCTACGTCCTTTGGCCAGCCCACAGGCGCTGTCTACGGTTTTGTAAACATTTTAAATAAGATACTAAAAGAAAAATCACCTGATTATATAGCAGCATGTTTTGATGTTTCCAGGGATACCTTAAGAAGTAGGAAATTTGCCCAATATAAAATACAACGGCCAGTTATGCCAGAGGGGCTTTCTAGCCAGATACCTCTGATAAAACAGATACTTGCTGCTTACGGAATTACAATCCTTGAAAAAGAAGGCTTTGAAGCAGATGATATTATTGCTACTATAGCAAAAAAAGCAAGAAAAGACGGTTTGTCAGTAATAATTGTGAGTTCTGATAAAGATATGCTGCAATTAGTGGATGAAGATACAATCGTTTTTAGCCCTTACAAGGACGAAGGTGTAATTTACGATTCTAAAAAAGTCTATGAACGTTACAATGTGGAAGCAGGAAAGATAACTGATATTATTGCGCTTATGGGCGATACGGCAGATAATATTCCGGGCGTTAGCGGAATAGGCGAAAAAACCGCGATAGATTTGATTTCTTCTTTCGGCTCTTTGGATAAGTTATTAGATAATATTTCTTGCCTTAAGCAAGAAAAACTTAAAAAAGCAATTCAGGACAGCCAGGATCAAATAAATCTAAATCGGGAATTAGTTGTATTAAATAATGATGTAGATATAGGTTTTAGTTTAGATAAGGCAAGGGTATCAAAACCTGATTGTGATAAATTATTTCAATTGTTTAAGCAGTTTGAATTTAAGAAATTCTTAAAAGACCTGCCTCGTCCAATGCAAAAACAGTGTCAGAATAGCATTGAGGAGATAAAAGATGAAGCGTTAGAAGGCCTGTTTCCTTATGGCTCTGAATTAATTTTAGCAGGAGCAGGATTAGATAATTTGGTATTTTGTAAAGAGGATAAATTTTTTAAGCTAAAGGCTCAGGGTGAGAATCTAAAGGAGGTACTTCGCGATTGCAGGATAAAAAAAACAGGCCATGACCTTAAAAAAATAAAGATCTCTTTGCTAAAAGATAAAGTTCAGCTATACGGTTTTTCATTTGATACGATGCTGGCAGCGTATCTTCTTAATCCTTCTAAGAGCGAGTATAGTTTAACTGAGTTATCCTGGGATTATTTAGGGGAGAATATGGCTATAGCAGATATTGATAATTTAAATGCGTTAAGCCTTATTGCTCAGTTAAAACCAAAATTAGAAAAAGAACTTCAAGAAAAATCACTCCTAAACCTTTTTACTGATGTAGAGATGCCGCTGGCAGAAGTACTTGCGCAAATGGAGCAAAACGGCATAAAATTAGATTGTAAGGTCATAGAGGAACTCTCAAAGAGCGTTGAGCAAAGGTTAGTAAAACTAATTGAAGAAATTTATGAGTTAAGCGGTTGTCAATTTAATATAAATTCGCCAAAACAGTTAGCTCAAGTACTTTTTGAAAAACTTAAATTGCCAATAATTAAAAAGGCTAAAACCGGGCCCTCCACTAACGAAGAGGTGCTAAAAAGCCTTAAAAGCATGCACAAGCTGCCTTTAATACTTCTTGAATACCGGCAGCTGATGAAACTAAAAAACACTTATATAGATACCTTACCATCTCTTGCAAATGAAGAAACAGGCCTTTTGCATACCTCTTTTAATCAGGCAGCAACTGAAACCGGAAGGCTTAGTTCAAGTAACCCTAATCTGCAAAATATCCCGGTAAAAACAGAGATAGGCAGGAATATCCGCCGGGCAATAATTGCCAGAGACCCGCAAAACTGTCTTGTCTCTTTTGATTATTCGCAAATAGAATTAAGAATTTTAGCGCACCTTTCTAAAGATGAGGATCTTATTTCAGCTTTTAAGGAGGATAAAGATATTCATAAGATAACCGCCTCTTTAGTTTATCATCTAAAAGAAAATGATGTAACTGATGAAATGCGCGATACTGCTAAAAGGGTAAATTTCGGGATTATCTACGGCCTCACCTCTTATGGCTTAAGCCGCGATTTGGATATAACGCTGGAGGAGGCTCAAGCTTTTATTGACGCGTATTTCCTAAGGTACCCTAAAGTAAAAGATTATATAGAAAAACAAATAAAGACTGCTACTGATTTAGGTTTTGTTACCACAATATTGGGCAGAAGAAGGTATCTTCCGGAAATCAATAATAAAAATCCCGCTATACGGCAGTTTGCCGAGCGTCAGGCAATTAATACGCCTATACAAGGCAGCGCCTCTGATATGATAAAACTGGCGATGATACGAATACAGAAGCTGCTTGAAGAAAAAAACCTTAAGTCAAAGATGATTCTTCAGGTTCATGATGAATTGGTTTTTGATGTACCTTGCTTTGAATCGGAAGAATTAATAGATTTAGTTAAGGATAGAATGGAAAATGTGTTAAAATTAAGTGTCTTAGTAAAGGTTGATGTAAAAAAAGGGAGAAACTGGTTAGAAATGGAGGAGGTCAAATGAAAATAGTAATGTGTGCGTCAGAGGTTGTGCCTTTTGCAAAAACCGGCGGGTTAGCAGATGTAGTGGGTGCTTTACCCTTTGAATTAAGGGAGCAGAATCAGGAAGTTATTATTGTCTTGCCAAAATACAAGGGCATTGATGAAAAAAGATTTAAAATAGAGAGATTAAAAGATGATATTTTTTGTTCAACCTTAGGAAAGAATATTAAGGTATATTTTATTGAAAATAATGTATATTTTAACCGGGATGGTTTATATGGCGATAAGCTTGGTGATTATAAGGATAATTTAGACAGATTTTCTTACTATTGCAGGAGAACGTTGGAATTATTAAAAGAGATAAATTTCAAGGCCGATATTATCCATGTGCATGACTGGCAGGCTTCGTTAATACCGGTGTATTTAAAGGCATTGTATTCTGACGATTTATTTTATAAAAATACAAAAACAATATTGACGATTCATAATATCGGCTATCAAGGGCTTTTTCCAAAAGAGGAATTTCCAAAATTAGGCCTGCCTTGGAATCTGTTTAATATAGAGGGCATTGAGTTTTATGATAAGATTAATATTCTAAAGGGCGGGATGATATTTTCTGATATCATTAATACTGTGAGCTCTACTTACAGTAAAGAGATACAGACAAAGGAATTTGGGTTTGGTTTAGAGGGAGTTTTAAACTTTCGGCGCGATTCAGTTTTTGGCATTTTAAATGGCTTGGATTATTCTATCTGGAATCCGGCAGAGGATAAATTTATTGCTAAAAACTATTCTCTTGAGGCAATACAAGATAAGGCAAAATGCAAAGAGGATTTACAGAGATATTGTAAACTGCCTGAGAGTAAGGATGTGCCGCTTTTTGGCATTGTCTCAAGGCTGGCAGAGCAAAAAGGATTTGATATTTTGTCTGAGGCAATAGATGAAATCTGCCGTATGGGAGTAGAGTTAGTTATTCTTGGGACAGGTGATTTAAAATACCATTTAATTATGGAAGAGATGGTTAAAAAATATCCAAAAGTTATATCCCTGCATTTAAAATTTGATGATACCTTGGCCCATAAGATTTATGCCGGTTCAGATGTATTTGTTATGCCTTCTCGGTATGAGCCATGCGGCCTGGGGCAGTTAATTAGTTTTAAATACGGGACACTTCCCCTTGTATTTAAAACCGGCGGCCTTGCGGATACAGTAAACGATGATAATGGGTTTATCTTTGATGACTATAGCAAAGACGCTTTGATTAAAACATTTAAAAAAGCAGTAACCTTTTTCAAGAAAGAAAAAAAATGGGCTGGCCTTGTTGCTCAGGCTTTGAACCTTGATTTCTCCTGGAAGGAGTCAGCAAGAAAATACATAGAGCTTTATGCAAAGGCGCTTTCAAAATAAGAAGAAGCTGCCTCTGCGCTTTAAGGCGGGGCAAAGCTTTATTATCGGGCTTACAGGAGGTTTTGGTGCAGGCAAAACCACTGTGGCCGGAATCTTTAAAAGTTTAGGCGCCGCAGTTATAGACGCGGATAAAATAGCGCACGGTTTAATTGATCCCGCTTTTTTTAAAAAAAAGGCGGGGTCAATCCAAGCTAAACAGGGGATCTATAGAGAGGATGGTTACAAAAAAATAATTTCTGCTTTTGGCAAAGATATTCTTGATGAAAATGGCGTCCTTGACAGGCCAAGATTAGGGAAAATAGTTTTTTCAAGCCGCAAATTATTAAAAAAACTAAACCGCATTATTCATCCGCAGGTTATAAGAATAATCCGAAAGGAAATTAAGCATGCCTTACCTAAGTTAATTGTTATAGATGCGCCTCTATTGATTGAGTCCGGGATAAATAAAATCGCAGATATACTGATTGTGGTAAAGGCATCGCAGGGTAAACAGATAAAAAGAATTCAAAAAAGATCCTCCTTATCCCGGCAGAATATATTAAGGAGAATCAAATGCCAGATCCCCTTGCGTGATAAGCTGCGCTTGGCGGATTTTATTATAGATAATAACGGTTCGCTTAAAAAAACAAAGAAGCAGGTAAAAGAAGTCTGGAGGAGGTTATGGAAAAGTTAGATATCAAGAATTTAAAGGAATTAAAAATTTCAGAATTAAACAAAGCAGCTAAGGATTTGAGTATTAATGGCGTAAGCGGGTTAAAGAAACAGGAACTGATTTTTAAGATACTCCAGGCCCAGGCAGAAAAGGCAGGGCTTATGTTTGGGGAAGGGATCTTAGAGATACTGCCGGAAGGATTTGGTTTCTTGAGGTCGCCAAATTATAATTATCTGCCTTGCCCCGATGATATTTATATCTCTCCTTCGCAAATAAGAAAGTTTGAGTTAAGGACAGGGGATACTGTGAGCGGGCAAATTAGGCCTCCTAAGGAAGGGGAGAAATATTTCGCGCTTCTTAAGGTTGAGGCGGTTAATTTTGAAAATCCTGAGGAAGTAAAAGAAAAGATACTTTTTGATAATCTTACCCCGGTTTATCCTAAAGAGGCGTTTAATTTAGAGATAGGGCCGAATGAGATTTCAACCAGAATAATAAGCCTGCTTACCCCTTTAGGTAAGGGCCAGCGCGGCATGATTGTGGCTCAGCCTTACAGCGGCAAGACAGTATTACTGCAGAAGATTGCCAATGGCATTACTGCGAATCATCCGGATGTGATTTTGATTGTGCTTTTGATAGATGAGCGGCCGGAAGAGGTTACAGATATGCAAAGAAATGTTAAGGGTGAGGTAATATCATCAACCTTTGATGAGCCTCCGGACAGACATGTTCAGGTCGCAGAGATCGTTTTAGAGAAGGCAAAGCGGCTTGTAGAACATAAGAAGGATGTGGTAATACTTCTTGATAGTATTACGCGTTTAGCCCGCGCATACAATTCAGTTATACCGCATAGCGGAAAGGTGCTTTCGGGCGGCATTGATTCTAACGCGCTGCAAAAACCGAAAAGGTTTTTTGGCGCGGCGCGCGCAGTTGATGAGGGTGGAAGCCTCACCATTATCGCAACAGCTTTAGTAGACACAGGCAGCCGTATGGATGAGGTTATCTTCGAAGAGTTTAAAGGCACCGGCAATATGGAATTGCAGCTTGATAGAAACCTTTTTCAAAGAAGGATCTATCCGGCAATTGATATAAAGCGTTCTAACACCCGGCATGAGGAATTGCTGGTGAAGCCGGATCAGCTGCAAAAGGCTTGGATATTAAGAAAGGTGTTAAATGAGCTTAATAATGTTGAGGCAATGGAACTTTTGATTGGGAGGTTATCCAAGGCAAAAAACAATGAAGAGTTTTTGAATAATATGAACCAATGAAACTTTAACAAGGAGGAAAGATGAAAGAAAAAATACACCCTAATTATAAGGATAGTATTATTGTTTGCGCCTGCGGTGAAACGATTCATACCCGTTCAACAAAGCCGGCTATAAGGGTTGAAATTTGTTCAAAATGCCATCCGTTTTTTACCGGTAAGCAGAAATTTGTGGATTCAGCAGGCAGGGTTGATAAGTTTATGAAAAAATACGGTAAAGTTAAAACAGCAAGCAGTGGTAATTAATAAAAGACGCGAATGAACGCGAATTTATTGCGAATAAACGCGAATATCCGAATTAGCGTTTATTCGTTCAAAATTAGCGTTTATTCGCGTTAAGTACCACACCTTTATTTGATTGACAGGACACTATGAA
Organism: Candidatus Omnitrophota bacterium; assembly: GCA_030018895.1. Taxonomy (GTDB): domain Bacteria; phylum Omnitrophota; class Gorgyraeia; order Gygaellales; family Profunditerraquicolaceae; genus CAKKQB01. The sequence continues at coordinate 1,422 of JASEHM010000039.1, read as the reverse complement.
CTACGATGTACGAAGTACGAATGACGAACAACGAATTTGTTCGTTAATTTAGTATATGTTTGAGCAATTAGAAAATTTAGAAAAACGTTACCAGGAATTAGAACATCTTTTGGCTTCTTATGAGACAATTTCTGACCAAAAGCAGTATATGAAATATGCTAAAGAGATGTCTGATTCAAAAGAGGCGGTATTTTTGTTTCGCGAACATAAAAAGATATCCGAAGAAATAAATGATTTAGAAGTTGTATTGAAAGAGAAGCATGACGAGGAGTTTATTGACTTAGTTAATAAGGAACTTGAGGATTTTAAAATAAAGAAACAGGATTTAGAAAATAAACTAAGAAGTATTCTCCTAGGAGAAGATAAGGATATAGGCCGTGATGCGATTGTGGAGATAAGGCAGGGCACAGGCGGGGATGAAGCAGGGTTGTTTGCTTCTGATCTTTACCGTATGTATACAAAATATGCCGCTAAAAAAGACTGGACAGTTGAATCTATGTCGAGCAGCGTTAATGAATTAGGCGGTACGAAAGAGGTTGTTTTTAGCGTAAAAGGAAAGGGCGCTTTTAAGAGGTTAAAATTTGAAAGCGGGGTACATCGGGTGCAGCGCGTGCCGGCTACAGAGGCGCAAGGTAGAATTCATACCTCTACCGCGACTGTCGCGGTATTAAGGGAACCGGAGGAAGTGGATATTGCTATTGAACCAAAAGACCTAAGGGTAGATACATATAGATCAAGCGGCCCGGGCGGCCAGCATATGCAGAAAACAGATTCAGCAGTGAGGATTACCCATATTCCTACGGGAGTAGTGGTTGCTTGCCAGGATGAGCGTTCCCAGATAAAAAACAAGAATAAGGCGATGAGGGTTTTGCGTGCGAGAATACTTGATATGAGAGAACAGGCTGAATTTAAGAAGCTTTCTCAGGAAAGAAAATCTCAAATCGGGACAGGAGACCGCAGCGAGAAAATACGCACTTATAATTTTCCTGACCGACGGGTTACGGATCACCGCATAAATTTTACCACGCATCAATTAGAAAGCGTGCTTGAAGGCGATTTGGATGAGATTTTTGAGGCGCTGTTAAAAGTAGAGCAAGAGAAAAAAAATGAATGAGGCAGAATTATTGTTTACTGAAATATTGAATTGCGACAGATTCTCTTTATATAGGGATCTTTCATTACGTTTGGATAAAGAAAAATCCTGTTTGATTTCTTCAGTATTAAAGAGAAGGATAAATGGCGAGCCCATACATTACATACTTGGTAAGATTGAATTTATGGGCCTGGAATTTAAGGTAAATTCAGATGTATTTATTCCTCGGCAGGAAACAGAGCAATTGGTTGAGACAGTGATAAAGATAGTTGTGACAGTTCAGCGTTCAGAAGTAAATCAGGGCGTCATTCCCGCCCCCGTTTTCACGG
>JASEHM010000038.1 GCA_030018895.1 Candidatus Omnitrophota bacterium | reverse complement strand
TAATTTGGACAGCAATGGCATTACGCAATCAATCATTACACCAACATTACACGTTACACATTACACTTTACACAGATACAAGTTGTGTAATGTATAATGCTGGTTGAATGGAGGAGAATAATTATGCTAGAAGATATCAAATCAAGACTAGAAAATTTGCACACCCATTTGGAAGCCTTAAGAGGTTATCTTTGACATAGATAATAAAAAGAAGATTATTGAAGATTTATCCGTACAGATGTCAAAAGCCGGATTCTGGGATAATGCGCAAAATTCTACCCAGGTAGTAAAGCAGTTAAAAAACTTTAAGGCAGCAGTTGAACCATGGGAGACGGCTTTTAAAAAATACCGGGAATTAGAGGAACTTAGCCTTATCACTGATAATACGGATGAAGAGTTTATTAAGGATTTAATTAAAGGCGCGATAAGCCTTCTTGTTGATATAGATAAACTTGAGTTTAAAACGCTTTTAAGTAATGAGTTTGATAAGAATAGCGCTATCTTAAGTATAAATGCAGGCGCAGGCGGCACTGAGGCTTGTGATTGGGCGAATATGCTTTTTCGGATGTACAGCCGTTTTGCAGAGGCCCGCAAATATACCTTAAAAACTATTGACGTACTTTGGGGAGAAGAGGCAGGCATAAAGAATGTTACATTTCTTATTGAAGGAGAATATGCCTATGGTTTTCTTAAGGCAGAACAGGGGGTGCATAGGCTTGTGCGTATTTCTCCCTTTGATGCTAATAAGCGCAGGCATACCTCATTTGCCTCGCTGGATGTGATTCCGGAAATAGAAGAAGACGCAGAAATAAAAATTGAAGATAAGGATTTAAGTATTGAGACTTTTCGCGCCTCAGGCCCGGGCGGCCAGCATATGCAAAAGACAGATTCAGCAGTAAGGATTACGCACTTGGCTACAGGCATTGTTGTGCAGTCGCAGAATGAACGTTCCCAATATCAGAATAAACAAACTGCTTTAAAAATCTTAAAGGCCCGTATTTATGAATTTGAGCGCAAGAAGAAAGAACAAGAATTATTCAAACATTGTAAGGCAGAAGAAAAGAAGAAGATTGAATGGGGCAGTCAGATAAGGTCGTATGTCCTGCATCCTTATAATCTGGTAAAAGACCACCGCACAGAGTTTGAAACAGGAGACACTATAAAAGTTTTAGACGGCGGGCTTGATGAATTTATTGAGGCGTATCTTAGGAAGAGCAAAGAGCAAAAGACTTAATTAAGAAAAAACAAAAGGGGAAAATTTTTGTAATAGTTTAGTTCTTGGAAGTGTTCAACGTTAATGTCAAATGATAAAATTCAAATGACAAAATAAATCCAAATGTCAAATGACAAAATTCAAAACAGGTTTTGACATTTGGTATTTGTGCTTTGGTATTATTTTGAATTTTGTGCTTTGTCATTTGACATTAACAAATGAGCTTCTTCTGAAAATTGAAATATTATAAATTTTCTGCTTCTTAGGTAAGGTGAGGAAAAATGTTAGGTTTTATTAAAAAAACTATCCTTAAACAAAAACAGGCGGTTATAAATAGAAAATTTCCAGGCATAAATATGGTTTTGCATCAGGATATGCCTGCTCCTTCATTAAATAAAATGGTTGAGCTTAGCTCTTTAGTTTTTAAGGTCAATTCCCTTGAGCCTGAAATTAGCCGGCTTTCTGATAGTGAATTAAGGAATAAAACCAATCAATTCAAAGAGCATATCTTAAGGAAATCTTCTGAATTCCAACCGCAAATAAAAGAAATAGAAAAAATGATGCTTTCTGTGGTTATTCCTGAAGAAAAGGCTAAATTAAAAGAACGATTGAAATTAACCCGTAATCAAATCTTTAGCCAGATACTCCCTGAAGTTTTTGCAGTAGTAAGGGAGGCAGCTAAACGCACAATTGGCCTGCGTCATTTTGATGTTCAAATAGCAGGTGGCGCGGTTTTGCATGAAGGCAGAATTGCAGAGATGGCAACCGGAGAAGGAAAGACCCTGATAGCGACTTTACCCGCGTATCTCAATGCCTTATTAGGTAAAGGGGTGCATATTGTTACGGTCAATGATTATCTGGCACGCCGGGACAGGGAGTGGATGGGGCCGGTATATGAATTTTTAGGCCTAAGAGTCGGAGTTATCCAGCATGAAATGCAGGATAGCGAAAGAAAAATTGCTTACGGCTGCGATATAACCTATGGAACAAACAATGAATTTGGGTTTGATTATCTGCGCGATAATATGAAATATGAAATCGCAGATTTAGCACAGAGGCCTTTTTATTATGCTATTGTTGACGAAGTGGATTCAATCTTGATTGATGAGGCGCGCACCCCTTTAATTATCTCCGGCCCTGCTGAGGAATCAACAGAAAAATATTATACAGCGAAAGCGATTGTAGAGCGCCTAAAAGGAAGGCGCATAACTGAAAATGATGAAATAGACGCAAAACACAAGGGAGAGGATATCACAAAAGGGTTTGATTATATCGCGGATGAAAAAGCGCATACAACCGCCCTTACTGATGAGGGTGAAGCAAAGGCTGCTAAGGCATGGGGAGTAGAATCCATGCATAATATAGAAACAATGGAATACCGGCATCATACGATTCAGGCCTTGCGCGCAAAGGAGTTTTTCCGGCGCGACGTGGATTATGTGGTTAAAGATGGACAGGTGATTATTGTGGATGAGTTTACCGGCCGGCTTATGCCTGGCAGGCGCTGGTCAGATGGTTTGCACCAGGCAGTTGAATCAAAAGAGGGCCTAAAGATTGAACGTGAGAATCAAACCTTGGCCACAGTTACTTTACAAAATTATTTTCGTATGTATGAGAAGCTTAGCGGCATGACCGGAACTGCCTTTACCGAGGCTTCTGAGTTTAAAAATATTTATCAATTGGATGTAGTGGTTATTCCTACTAACAGGGCATTAGTGCGCATGAATTATCCTGACCGCGTTTATAAAACAGAAAAAGAGAAATTTAACGCGGTAGTTGAGGAAATAGCCGAGCTTTATAATACTGGAAGGCCTGTTTTAGTCGGCACTATCTCTATTAATAGATCTGAGCATCTTTCAGATATGCTAAAACGCCGGGGCATTCCTCATCAGGTATTAAACGCAAAATACCATGAATCAGAGGCGCAGATTATTGCCCAGGCCGGAAGATATAAAGCAGTAACCATTGCCACGAATATGGCAGGAAGAGGGACTGATATTTTATTAGGGGGCAATCCTGAATATATGGCGAAAAGCCTTGCTAAGCTTAATCTCAAATTGGGCAATGACTTAAAACCCGAAGGTTTAAATCTTGAAGATGAATACAAAAAATCATTAGAGAAATATAAAAGGGAAACACGTCAAGAGCATGAAAAGGTGGTTGACTGCGGCGGTTTGCATGTCTTGGGCACAGGGCGGCATGAGGCACGCAGGATTGATAATCAGTTGCGCGGCCGTTCCGGCAGGCAGGGAGATCCCGGCTCATCAAGATTTTATGTGGCACTGGAGGATGACTTAATGCGTTTATTTGGTTCTGAGCGGATTTTAGGGCTTATGGATAAATTGGGTTTAGAAGACGGCCAGGTAATAGAGCATCCCTGGATTTCCGGCTCTATTGAGATTGCGCAGCGCCGCGTAGAACAGCATAATTTTGAAATCAGAAAGCAGCTCTTAGAATACGATAATGTAATGAATAAACAAAGGGAAATAATATATAGCCAGCGCAAACAAATATTAGAAGGTATTTCCTTAAAAGAAAATATTCTGGAAATAATTTCAAAAACCACAGGTAATATTTTAAATACCCATCTTAGCGATACAGCCGGGCAAGAAGTAGATACAGTTGGATTAATTAATACAATAAGATTGACTTTTGGCATAGAAAGTATTCCGGTTTCAAAAATAGAAAACTTAAAACAGGATGCAGTAAGGGAGATTTTATTTGATGCGATAAGTGCCGCTTATGAAGAAAAAGAAGGCTCTTTCGGCGCAGAACTATTGCGGTATTTAGAAAGAATGGTTTTCCTACAGGTAATTGACAGCAAATGGAAGGATCATCTCTATGCTATGGATTACTTAAGAGAAGGTATAGGCCTGCGTGCTTATGGCCAGCGGGACCCTTTAATAGAATATAAGCGGGAGGCATTTAGTATGTTTGCGCAGATGATTACTTCTATTGAGGGGGAGGCAATAGAGGCAATATTTAGGCTTACGCCGGCAAAACCGGAAAAATTCAGAGGCGTATTCAATTCCTCCGCGCAAGAATTATTGCATCCTGAGGTTAGAGGCATTGATATGCAGCTTAAGCAGATGCCTTTAGAAAGCCACAAGCCACAAGGCAGTGGTTTGGCTTCCTTTAGCCAAAGCCACAAGCCACAAGGCAGTGGTTTGGCTTCCTTTAGCCAAAGCCACAAGCCACAAGGCAGTGGTTTGGCTTCCTTTAGCCAAAGCCATAACGAAAGCCAATTTATGCCTCAAGAAACCCTAAAACAAACCCCTTTTATATCCGGCAGCCATAAGGCTGGCCGCAATGATCCCTGTCCTTGCGGGTCAGGTAAAAAATATAAAAAATGCTGCGGCAAGTAAATAAGTTCTTGGCCATTGGCCCTTGGTTTTTAGGTAAAGAGTTGCTTGTTTGTTTTGTTGGCGCGATATTGCTGGTTTTGTCTTTTTCGCATTTGGCTTATTGCTGGATATTTGCCTGGTTTGGTTTTGTGCCGTTATTCTTCGCTGTAAAAGGAAAGTCTTTGACTAAGACATTCCTGCTTTTTTATCTTGCAGGCATTATTTTTTGGACAGGCATTATTTATTGGCTTATTCATGTTACTTTGCTAGGGACGATTTTTCTTATTTTATATCTGGCATTATATTTTGGTTTTTTTGGCCTTTTCTATGCGCTATACGCTGCACGCTATACGCTAATTATCGTTCCTTGTTTTTGGGTTTTACTTGAGTATATCCGTTCCTACCTTTTTACCGGCTTTCCCTGGGCGCTCTTAGGTTATTCACAGTATCTTAATTTGCCGGTTATCCAGATTGCTGATGTTACAGGCGCCTTAGGAGTCTCGTTTTTGGTGATGATAGCGAATGTTTTAGTGTATTTGGTTGTTAGTCGTTGGCCGTTAGTCGTTAGCAAAAAATGGAAATATATTTTGACCATATTAGTGATTTGCCTATCCATAGTATACGGTTATTTCCGAATCTATGAGGTGCGATGCGCAAAAGACGATGTGCGAATGAAGATTTCCGTTATTCAAGGCAATATTCCTCAGGAATTAAAGTGGGATATCTCAAGTCGCAGTTATATTTTAGATAGGTATATACAGCTAACAAAAAAGGCAGCTTGCCGTAAACCGGAGTTGATTATTTGGCCTGAGGCATCTGCTCCGGGATTATTAGGCGAGGATGATTGGGGCATTGAGGATATTTTTAATTTAGGCAAAGAAATAAAAACTCCTCTGCTTATAGGAAGCGTAATTAAAGATGGCCAAAAGTATCTTAATAGCGCATTATTGATTAATAAAGAAGGCGGAATTGCCGGCCGATATGATAAATTACATCTGGTTCCTTTTGGCGAATATATACCGTTTAAGGAGCTTTTTTCATTTCTGCAAACTGTTGTTCCTATCGGAGATATTACGGCAGGCAAAGATTACACTGTTTTAGAATTAGCAGGTTCTTTAACCAAGTTTTCCGTGCTTATTTGTTTTGAGGATTTATTTCCGGAAATATCCCGGCGGTTTGTTCAAAAAGGCGCGGATTTTTTAATTAACATTACCAATGACGCATGGTATAAAAAGACATCTGCTTCAGGCCAGCATTTGCAGGCATCTGTGTTCAGGGCAGTAGAAAACCGTCTTTATTTAGCGCGCTGTGCAAATACCGGTATCTCAGGGTTTATCATGCCTACAGGGAAAATTATTTCCCGTGTTAAGGATAATCTTGGGAGGGATATATTTGTTAGCGGGATTGATACGCAGGAAATAAAGGCCTCTAAAAAACCCCTAACCTTTTACACAAGGTATGGGGATGTGTTTATCCTGGTATGTTTTTTATTTGTAATAATTTATCCAAAGCTTCGCCTTAGCAGTTTATTTAGAGCCAAAGACTCATGAAGGCGAAACCCTATTCAGGTTAAATGAAAAGACTTATCTTGATTTTATTCCTTATCAGCTTACCTTTATATCTGGTTATCAGCCTTTATTTTCTGGATAAGGTTTATTTTCTCTGCCCTATAGAGTATAAAACCGATATAATCATTCGTAATGATAACCGGGGAGAAGGTTATTTTGGCGCGCGCCGCAATGGGAATAGGCTTCATCAGGGGGTTGATTTTTTTGCTGAGACAGGTGTTCCTGTCAGGGCTAGCTGTTTTGGGATGGTAATTACTGTTTCTGAAAGCCCTGGCATGGGAAAATATATTGTCTTAAAGCATGCATATGGAATTACTACTCTTTATGGCCACCTCTCTAAAATTTTTATTACTCATCATCAACTCATTCGCCAGGGTCAGATTATCGGCTCTGTGGGTAAAACAGGAAACGCAAATCATCCTGTTGTCCAGTCGCATCTGCATTTTGAGGTAAGAAAAAACAATATTCCTGTTGATCCGCTGGGGTATTTAGAATAGGTATATTCCGCTGAGTTTAAGTTGCTAATGTAAAACCTGGGTTTAACAAAACTTCTTGTTTTGGATAGAACAGTACTCGGTTACTTTGGTTCCATGTGTACAACAACATCAGTTATTTCTGGTATGTCTTTTTTGATTGCTTCTTCAATCGCGTAGCTTATTTTGTGTGCGTTATCAATATGCATATTCCCGCTTACCTGGACGTGTAAGTCAACGCATATATCATCCGGCCTGCCGCGGGTCCGTATTTTATGGCAGGCCTTTACCCCTTTAACCCCTAATACGACATCCTCAATTTTTTTAATATCTAATATGGCTACTGTATCACAGAGTATGGTTGAGCTTTCTTTGGCTATTTTTAAGCCTGTATGAGCGATAAATACCGCTATAATAATGGTAACAACCGGATCTAATATAGGCACCCCAAGTTTTATGATAATCAGCGCGACTATAACTGAGAGGGAGGTAAAAATATCTGCCTTAGTGTGCATTGCATCAGAGATGAGGATATCGCTTTTTAGGGCCTTGCCTTTTTTGCGCTCATAATACATTACCCAGGTATTAATTATCATAGTAAGCAGCATTATAATAAAGCTTCTTGCATCAATTTTAGGCGTAGTCGGATTTTTAATTCTTTCTATGGCGTTATGCGCCAGGCTTAAGGCGAGGATAAAAAGGAGCAGGGCAATCCCCAGTGAAAAAAATGTCTCGTATTTTTTGTGACCATAGGGATGGTCTTTATCTTTGGGCTGGGAAGCAAGGTTTACTCCGATTAAACCGATAATATTGGATAAGCCGTCTGAAAGGGAATGAAGCCCGTCAGCAACTATACTTGTGCAATGGCTTAATGCGCCGTAGATAATTTTGACCAAGGCTACCAGCCAGTTTAGGCCTAGAGTGAGGAGTAAGACATACCTGACGTCTCTATAATGCTGTTTAGTTGAAATCTCCATAGGGTTATTATATGTTTATTTATTTATATTGTAAATTATTAATTTAGTGAACACTAAAAAAAGTCAGTGTAATTATAAAAAGAAAGGTTTTTAGTCATTGCTGTCCAAATTAGCTGCCAGAGTGTCATTCCCGCAATCTTTAAGCGGGA
>JASEHM010000037.1 GCA_030018895.1 Candidatus Omnitrophota bacterium | reverse complement strand
TCCAAATGGCAAGTGAAACCTTTAAAAGAATTTACACAATTTATTTGACATTACCTGCAAAGCAATTTTCCTTGATCCTGAAGCTGCCCAAAGGCAGCTTCAGGATCTTAATCTGGCCTGCGATGTAACGCGTCAGTAAACAGAGGAAATATCAGGACATGTCATGCGAGCGGTAATTGCCTTGTCATCCCGAGCGAGCGAAGCGAGTCAAGGGATCTAAAAAGTAAAATAGGACGCTGTCCCTAATTACCCCGAATTTTAGCGCTGAAGCGTTCTGATAAAATACTGCGAAGCGAAGCGCACAAAGGGGTTATTTCCTCTTCAGTTAAGGTTCGCTCATCTGAACAATAAAAACAGGATATGGTTAAACTGCGGCAGTCTTGAGGTATTTGCCTGCCTTTATAATAATCCACAATCCTTATTGAGCGAAGAAGCGGCGGGCTGTTTTGCTGCATTACTTTTAAGATCTCATTTATTCCAATATCTTCTTTAATGATAAAACTGATGTCTCTGGTTATACCCGGATATTTAGGCAAGGCTATAAATTTCTTAACTAAATTTGCGTATTTAAAAACCTTCTCTAAAGAAACCTGAGCAAGCCAAACCTTTTTATTTTTAATACCTGCCTCATCACAAGCCTCTTTTGACAAAGTTATAATTCGGCCTATTCTTTCTTTACAAACATCCACAGAAACACCTAAGGCAGATTCTACGCTAAAATTATATTCTTGTATTCCTAAACGCTCAAAAAGAACCTCTAATATGCCCTTTAGATGCAAGAAGCTGAATTCATCCTTAATCAGGCCGCCTTCAAACAAAACAGGCCTTATACCGCAAAGGCCAATACCCAAAACCAATTCCTCTTTTGGCGCTGCATTTTCGATTTTTAAAAATACCCTGGCAACCTCAAAGATACTAACGTATTCTTGTTTCTGATTAAGGTTATAGGTAATTGCCGTCAATAAGCCTGGAAGAATTATCGGCCTTAAAACCTCCTGCTCTCTGCTTAGGGGATTGAGTATTGAGACGGCTTCTGTATAAGGGTTAAAGTTTTTCAGAAGGCCTTTATCAATGAGGCTATGAGTAATTACTTCATTTAAACCTAAACCAACCAGGATATTTTTACTCAAAGAAACGAAATTTCTTTCCTGACAAAGAAGCAACTTAGGGCTTATTTTAGGTAAAGTTGCTGGTATAGTTTCATAGCCAAATATCCTGGATATTTCTTCAATCAAATCTTCAGCTAAATTTATATCTGGCCGATGCGAGGGAATTGAAACTAAAAATTTGTTTTCCCCTTTGGCCTTTGATCTCTTAGAAATCTTAAAGCCTAATCCTGTTAAAATCTTTTTTATTCTGGAGGCGCTAATATTTACGCCTAATATTCGGGAAACATCTAGCGTGTTTAAGATTATGGCTTTTTGTTTTATCTTTAACTTAACGCTGGATTTTGTTAAAACTGTACTCCCTCCTGCCAACTCATTTATCAACCTTGCTGCGCCCTGGGATGAGGCTTCCACAGCCTTAAAATTCACGCCTCTTTCAAATCTATAGGATGACTCACTCTGAAGCCCCAACTTCTGTTTCGCCCGGCGCACTAAAATAGGATTAAAAACCGCTGCCTCTAATAAAATATTCTTTGTGCCTTCAGTTACCTCTGTATTTTTTGTGCCCATTATTCCGGCAATAGCTATGGGTTTAGTGGTGTGCCGGTGAGCCGGTGAGCCGGTGAGCCGGTTTAAAGAAGCAATGATTAATATATTTTCATCAAGAATTCTTTTTATTCCGTCAATCGTAATTATTTCCTCATTGTTTAGCGCCCTTCTAACAACTATCCCTAACCGGCTAACCGGCTCACTGGTTAATTGGCTAACTAATTTATCCAAATCAAACGCATGCAAAGGCTCTCCGGTTTCAAACATACATAAGTTAGTAATATCTACAATATTGTTTACGCTTCGGCAGCCAATTAATTCCAATCTCTTCTTAAGCCAATCAGGGGATGGGCCAACCTTAACGCCCCTAATTATCCTGGCAGTATATGAAGGACAGTCTTTGCTATTTTCAATATGTATGGTGAGTTGGTTTGCCGGTGAGCCGGTGTGCCGGTTTGCCGGTGTGCCGGTTTGCCGGTGTAAACTGGCTAACCGGCTCACCGGCTCACTGGTTAACCAATTAACCGGCTCACTGGCTAACCGGCTAACCGAAACTCCTGTAATTGCTGCTACTTCATGCGCAATCCCAATCACACTCAACCAATCCGGCCTGTTTGAAGTAACCTCAACCTCAAAAACAAAATCCCCCTGCTTTTCCTCTAAGGAAGTTACCTCTAATCCCGCCATAGTAAGTTTATCAGCAAGCGCAGTAGGTGAAATTTTAATCTCTACAAAATCTTTGAGCCAATTATAAGTAAATTTCATTTAAAATTGTTTTAAGAATCTTAGGTCATTTTCAAAAAATAACCTGATATCATCAATTCCATACTTTAGCATAGCAATTCTTTCTACTCCCATACCAAAAGCAAAACCAGTGTATTTTTTAGGATCGTAGCCTACATTTTTAAACACATTAGGATGAATCATGCCTGAACCCAAAATCTCCAACCATCCTTTGCCTCCGCATACACTGCAATGCTTTCTCTGTTCTCTGTTTTCTGTTCTCTGTTTTCTCCTGCATATAATGCAGGAGATATCTACTTCTGCTGACGGCTCAGTAAATGGAAAAAAGTGCGGCCGAAAACGCATCTTAATATCTTCCCCAAACACATCTTTAGCAAAAACCTCTAATATACCTTTTAAATCCGAAAATCTGATATTCTCATCCACCATAAAACCCTCTATCTGATGAAACATAAAAGAATGTGATGCATCCACTGCATCCGGACGGTAAACCCTACCTGGAACAATTACTGCTAAAGGGGGCTTATGCGAACTCATCATACGAATCTGCACTGGCGAGGTATGACTACGTAATAATAATTTCTCTTCCTGACATCTTGACACCTTGAGGCCTTGAGGCTTCAAATAAAACGTATCAAAGGCCTCCCGCGAAGGATGCTCTAAGGAAATATTTAAACCAGTGAAGTTGTTATATTCGGTTTCTATTTCAGGCCCCTCTACTACAGAAAAGCCAATCCGGTTAAATACAGCGCAGATTTCATCAATAACCTTAGTTATCGGATGCAAGCGGCCTATTTCTTGAACAATAGCCGGCAGGCCAATATCGCAAATGAATTTATCTGATACAGCAGGCTTTATAATTATTGTTTTTTGTTTTTCTTCAATGATAGATAAAAGCCTCTTTTTTAAGGTATTAATTTCCTGGCCTATTCTGCTTCTCTCTGGCAGGCTTAAACAAGGGATCATACCGGTAAGCTGCGCAAAAGCGCCTTGTCTGCCTAAATATTTTATTCGCAGTTCTTCTAAGCCTTGCGCCGAATTTATAACCACAAGCTCTGCCTCAATATTTTTAGATATAAAATCTATTTCGGTTTTAATAGTATTAATATTCATATAATGAGTTACCTGCTAAATAAGAATTGCAAGACGCGAATGAACGCTTTAACGCGAATAAACGCTAATTTTGAACGAATAAACGCTAATTCGGATTCATTCGCGTTCATTCGCGTTTTAAAATTCGCGTTCTTTCGCATTTAAGTATCATGCCTTTATTGATTGACAGAACAATATAAGGCACAATACCCCTAATAAAAAAATGGCAAGGTTTCTTTTAGCCAGATTCAAATTTATCTGTAATAACCTTCCTGATCTTATCTTCTTTATTGTCTGGGCGTGTATATCTAAATCTCCTCCGTGCTGTTTGCAGGCACGCTGAAGGCTCCCTTGAACTTCTAACCAATCTCCTTTGGTTTTATAACTACCGGTAAACAAAATCCCTTTGGCCAGGTCCTTATGAAGCCAGATACCAAGCGCGTTCTTCCCGTCATGCAGATTAATCCATACATAATCAGCGCGCCTCATCACATCTCCAATAACTTCGCCTTCGTAAACTACGATTTTTCCGTCATAAGTTTTGGCATTATTAATTAGCTCAGTGCTGGAAAGTGGCTGGGCATAACTAAGAGTAAAAAACAAAAAGTAGAGAATAGAGAGTACTACAATCTGCGCAATCTGTGGTTTAAATCTATGTCCTCTGAACTTTAGTAACAGTTCAGCTTCCGGAAGTTCTCGCCTCCCGTTTTTGTCATGCCCGTGAAAACGGGCATCCATTCTGTCATACCCTCTCTGGATTCCCGCTTGCGCGGGAATGACGCCCTGATTTACTTCTGAACGCTGAACTGTTACGAACTTTATCATTTTCCTTTAATAATTGCGACTAAAAATCCCAGTAGGATGAATACGGACATAAATTCCAACCTACCTGCCCACATCTGGAATATATAGGTAAACTTTAACCCTACAGGCATAGCAGTATTAGTAACCCCGCAAGAGAGGCCCACATTAGCTGCTGCCGAGGCAGATTCAAATAAAGATTCTAAAAACGGATAGCCGTAAAATATCCCCATGAGAGTGCCAAAAGCATACAGAACCAGATAACACAAGGTGATCAAAAGCGCTGCCCTTACTGATTTATCCTCTAGAAAAACCTCTTTTATGTGATGAAATTTTTCAATTATAACCGCCCTTTCAGAAAACATAATCCTTTTTAAATCCTCTTTTAGGGCCTTGAAAATAATTCCGATACGCAGCATCTTTATTGCACCGGTAGTGGAACAAACCGCGCCCCCTAAGGCCATTGCATAAATTATACCCGTCATAGAGAGAGGGTTCCAGTCATTCATAAATTGCGCAGGGTATATTGTCTGATAACCTGTGCCGGTATGACTGGAAACTAATTGATAAAAACCTTTGCGAAAAAGCGTAAGCGCCTGAGGATAAACTCCTAATTGACTTAAACCTGCTGCGGTAATACAAAAAGTAATTATTATAGTTATAAAAAACGTGACAGTTTCAACGTTTTTAAATATCTCCTTTCTATTCCCTGTCCAAATATAATAATGCAGCCTGAAATTAATTGCGCCTAAGATCATAATTACAGCTGTGATTATTTCAAAGGAAAGGCTGTGGTAATAAAGCATATTTTGCGACTGCGGGGTGAACCCGCCAGTATCAAAAGCAGCCATGAAAAGACAGGCTCCGTGAAAAAAAGCATTTAACGGTTTCATCCCGTCTAATAACCCAGCAATCCCTAAGGCAAGCGTGCCTAGAATAAGGTAGATAATACTTACTAGCCAGATAAATCTTGCGGTATGTATAACATTGGGCAGGATTTTTTCATCGCGGGCCTCGCCCACATACATTTTGAATGCACCGGAAAAACCTCTGACAAAAAATGAAAGCGCGACAATAACAATACCCTGGCCGCCAATAAACATAATTAAGTGCCGCCAGAAATTATGGGCATAAGAAAGATGATCTAAATTCTGCACTAATGCCAGGCCCGTAGTAGCAAACCCTGACATAGCGTCAAAACAGGCATCTAAATAAGAAACCCAATGCCCGCTTAGGTATAAAGGGATTGCCCCCAAAATCATTGCTATTATCCAGGAAAGGCTGACCACAATCATTCCCTGCATCCAATTTAGGTCATGCTCAGTAAAACACAGCCTAGTAAGAATTAACCCGAATATCAAGGCAATCTCTATACTGATTAAGAAATCTAAAACAGGGTTTAGTTCTCCAAATATCAGGCCAATTAATATAGGTAAGGCCATAGTAAAAACCAGGCCTAAAATAATCTTGCCTAAATAAAAGCCTATAATTTTTAAATCTTGCAGCCGGGGCCTAAAAATCATTTCAGCAATGTCTTGTTAATTAATAGATATGGATCGTCGTTCGTACATCATACTTCATACTTCATACTTCGTGTATTTTACATCAATGTACGAAGTACGAACGACGAACGACGGATTTTAGTTAATGGAACGCTGAAAACACCATGCAGATAAAAAATGCCGCCAGCATTATAAATAAAGTGTATAAAACCTCACTGGCAATGCCTAAGGCCATGTTTAGAGGAACTTTGATTTTCATAATTTCCCGATTAACAAATTAAACAACAGGGGCTCATTTCCCACTAAGGTTATGGCAATCACATCATCCCCGGGCATTAACACAGTATTACCTTTTGGCACAATTACCTGTTCCCCTCTTAAAATAGAAACAAGATTGGAATCCGGCGGCAGCTCAATATCTTTTAATTCTTTATTAATTACCGGCGAATCTTGAGGTAGATCCACCCGGACAATAGCCAATTTCCCGCGCTTAAAACTCATTAAGTTTATAAAATCAGAAAAAGAAACCTCTTCTTCAACAATCTTAGCAATGATAGAGGTAGCATTAACCGGAATATCCACGCCTAACTCGGAAAAGATATGCTCATTACAAGGATTATTAACCTTGGCAACAGTGCGTTCAACCTTAAACCTCTCCTTAGCTAATTGACAGATGATCAGATTATCTTCGTCATCTCCGGTAACTGCAGCTAAGACATTAGCGCGTTCAATTCCCGCCTCTTCTAAAATACGCGGATCGCAGCCGTCTCCGCAGATTACTAAAATCTCTAATTCTTTAGCTATCCGCTCGCAGAGGCTCCTGTCCTTCTCTACTATGCTGATAATATGGCCGCTAGAAACAAGCCTTTTAGCTAAAAAATATCCCACCTTTCCTGCGCCTACAATCAAAATATGCATCTTTTTTACGGTATAGGAAAGCATAAAGTACTTTCCTAACCACTGCGAAAATTGCCTAAAGTTATTGCCGATCACGCCTATGGCGGATCCCGCCAAAGGCGTGAAGGCAATTTTCTTGAAACTCTCCTGATATGGATTGTTTCACATTATTATTAATTCCTTATATGAACTCACTCGTGTCCAAATTAGACGTTACTTATCGACGCGAAATGTATTTTGAAATATCAAATTTGTCATACCCGCGAAAGCGGGTATCCAGATTTTTTCTCGTCGTGGATTCCCGCTTAAAGATTGCGGGAATGACACTCTGGCAGCTAATTTGGACAGCAATGATTCCTTATATAAACTCAATTCTCTCCTAAGCCAAATTTTTCCCTAATACTACTAAGGCTAGCAACTTTTACTATCGCCATTAATGTATCCTTTTCCTTTAATACTGTCTGGGGTAGGGGTATAATTACTCCTTGCAATTTTTTTATAGCTACCACTAAAAATTCCCCGGGAATATCTATCTCTTTTATGGTTTTTCCCGCCAGGTCATTTTTTACCTCAATCTCAATAACCCCTAAATCCTTAGTTTCTATTAAATAACTTGAAAAGCGGCTTTCAATAATTTTATCTCTAAGCATTGCGGCAAAAAGAATGGTTCCGCTGATAATATCTAACCCTAATGTAGTATAAATATGCGCCCGCTGGGGGTCATAAATACGGGCAAACACCTTAGGTACTTTAAATATTTTTTTGGCAACCTGCGCTGAGACTAAATTAGTGTTATCTCCATTAGTCACTGCGCAGAATGCGTCTGCTTTTTCAATACCTGCCTGCTTAAGAAGCTCCAGTTCAAAGCCATTGCCTACAACTGTCAGGCCGTTAAAGGTGTCTCCCAGCCGGTTAAAGGACTTCTGATCCTTATCAATAATAACTACATCATGGCCTTCGCCGGAAAGCAATTTTGCCAATTCAGAGCCAACTCTACCGCAGCCTACGATTATTACGTACATATTTTTTCTCATTGCTACCCAAATTAGCTGCTAGTGCATTGTAACATAAATTCTTGATAGTTTGTCATTACCCGACTTGTTCGAG